>JBGPAO010000003.1:0-40771 GCA_041480755.1 Bacteroidia bacterium | reverse complement strand
CTAACCTTTCAACCTTTTAGCCTTGCCGCCCTGTATCAATTTATATCAAATTCCACACCATTTTAGTATTGCTACAGAGTTTTTAACATATCTTTAATAGCTTGATATTCTATCCGATAATATCAGATCCACTTTGAATTATGATACTTTCAGAAATTATGAATGAATGCCAGTATAAAACCTCTGAAACAAAATAGAAAAAGGCAAATTGAAAATATAGCGTCAATAAATACTAATCTCCCTGATGTGATGTATTTTTTAAGGAGGATGAAACTAATTACAAACCGCAGAATAAACTGAACGAAAAAAAATATAAATACCGATATGCCGTATTGATTATATTCTCTTGCAGATTTGAACCTTCCCCTGACAATTTCTGAAAAACTTCTTGAAAGGCCGCTGCTTACGATAATATCTCCGTACAATTCTTCATAAAATGAGGGTATGGGGTGATTATCCTTTTCAGCAGAAAAAAAGCCGGAATAAATGAAAATCATCATAATTATTCCAGCCAGAACGAAATTTATGATATGATAGGGTTTATCCAGATATTACCAATGAAATCGAAACACGAAATGCCGAAATTCGAAATAAACTTGTTGTAAATCAGAATCTATCATCCTGACTGTCGACCTGCAGGATAGAACCGAACTGAGAACGTGTCAACCCCCGACTGACTGTCAGGGGCTCCAGAACCGAGAACTATTTATCCTGTGCTTTCTCCAGGGCCTCTTCGTATTTCTTCTGAAGCTCTTTGAACCTTTCCTTTTGCTTTTCTGTCAATTTGGGAGCAACAGATGTAAGCTTTGTGGCGAGGGCGACAGCCTTGACAGAGACTTTGGCATACTCGGCAATTGCTTCAATATCGCCATCACCAGCATCATCAACAAGTCTTACATAATCACCGATCAGTTCTTCGTAGCTATTCAGCAGCTTATCAAATTCCTCATCTGAGATTTCCTCCCCCCAGATGAAATTTTGTCTGGCTGAATCGGATTCCAATTCTTCAAGGGTCTTTTCGAGATCCTTACCAGCCTTATCAAAATCATCCTCTACATCCTTCATGGATTCTTCAATATCCTTACCTACTTCATTACCAATATTCTCAAATTGCTCCCAGAATTTGCCCTGTTTCCAGAACCGGCCATTATCAGATAATGATGCAAAGAAAAATCCCCACATCATTGCAATACACAGTCCGACAACTGAAACAATAAGTCCCGATAACGGAAGTCCCTTGGTTCCGTTAGATGTATTTGCCTGGTGGAGACCAACTGCACTTAAGACAATCCCTGCTGCCCCAAACAATAAGGCGAGAACAAAAGTACATGGGATAATTGCAAGAGGAATTGCAATAATTCCGAGCAACAGACCGGCTATACCCATACCCTGACCGGCGGTTGTTGTGGTTTGGTTTTCCATATCTGTTATTATTTGATCTTGATCAGTTATGAATAATTATCAAATATAGTAAAATGTGAGGAAAATCCCATTAAGAAAGCAGCGATGAATAATCTGTCAGCCAAATGATTAAAACACAGGGGAAATTTTCAGATTTACTGTTTCAAAATACCGGCCATATCCGATTCAAGAGACACTTCAGGTGATTCAATAATTCTGCCAATTTCAGTATCTCCCTGGTAAAAAATAATTGTAGGTACCAGTTGTATATCCATATCAGAGACATTAGTTCCTTCAGCATTTTTTGAACGGTCGATGCATATAAGTTTCAGATTATCTTCCGGAAATCCTATATGATCTAAAATCTTAAAAATCCTTGGCACCTCTCTCTGACTGTCGGAACACCATGTGCCAAGTACAACAGTTATATTGCAAGTAAAAAAGAAATCCTGGTCGATAGTGAGCATGGTACTTTCATCAACCATGTAGGATTCATATTCAGGCTCGAACCAGCTTCCAAACTGACCGGAAGAAAGCCCTTCGCGATCACAATGGCCATAGAGGATTTCCTCTTCACTTTCCGGATCGAAAATAATCCTGTTGAAATCCTGAGATCTGGCAGTGATAAAGATCAGGAATAATATCAGGGCGGTTACATATTTCTTCATATAGTATATTTTTATTTCATTCATTTTAACACAGCCACAGGTCTCAACTCCCCTCCAGCATTATCTCAAGAATCTTTATGGCCGTAACCGGGATAGATGTCCCGGGTCCAAAAATTCCCACAACACCGGCTTTGTAAAGAAATTCATAATCCTGAGGAGGAATTACACCACCTGCGATGACCATTATATCTGACCGTCCAAGATCTTTAAGTTCTTTAATAACCTGAGGGATAAGTGTCTTATGCCCCCCGGCAAGACTTGATATTCCCAGAATGTGAACGTCATTTTCAACAGCCTGGCGGGCAGCTTCAGCCGGAGTCTGGAAAAGCGGTCCTATATCCACATCAAACCCGATATCTGCATAACCCGTCGCCACTACTTTGGCGCCACGGTCATGGCCGTCCTGGCCCATCTTCGCAACCATGATCCTTGGCTGCCTGCCTTCTTTCTGTGCAAACCGGGCAGCAAGTTCCCGGGCATGTTTATAATTTTCATTCCCGGCCGATTCTGATGAATAAATACCTGAAACTGAACGGATAACAGCTTTATATCTGCCATATACTTTTTCCAGAGCAAGAGATATTTCACCAAGAGTTGCCCTTCTTTTTGCTGCTTCGACAGAAAGTTCCAGGAGGTTTTGTTCACCCGTGCGTGCAGCTTCTGTAAGCTTATCAAGTATTTCCCTGACTTTTCCGGTATCTCTTTCAGACTTCAGTTGATCCAGTCTTTTTACCTGTGCAACCCTGACAGCAGTGTTATCGACCTCGAGGATATCAACCGGCTCCTCTGTATCAGGGCGGTATTTATTCAGTCCTACAATAATATCTTTATTCGCATCGATCCTGGCCTGTTTCCGTGCAGCGGCTTCTTCGATCCTCATTTTTGGCAGGCCGGTTTCGATAGCACGGGACATCCCGCCGAGCTTTTCAATTTCCTGTATCTGTCTCCATGCGCTATTGGCAAGTTCATGAGTAAGATACTCGACATAATAAGAACCGGCCCATGGATCAATGGATCTTGTGATCTGAGTTTCTTCCTGCAGGTACAGCTGTGTATTCCTGGCTATTCTTGCCGAGGAATCAGTTGGCAGCGCGATTGCTTCATCCAGTGCATTTGTGTGCAGGCTCTGGGTGTGACCAAGAGCTGCTGCCATAGCTTCGATACAGGTTCTGGATATATTGTTGTACGGATCCTGCTCTGTAAGGCTCCATCCCGATGTCTGGCAATGTGTGCGCAGCGAAAGTGATTTTGGATTCTTTGGTTTGAATTCTGATACGATTTTAGACCATAGCAACCTAGCTGCTCTCATCTTAGCAATTTCCATGAAATGATTCATACCGATTCCCCAGAAAAAAGATATTCTTGGAGCGAAAGTATCAATATCCAGTCCGGCATTTATTCCTGTCCTGAGATATTCGAGTCCGTCGGCAAGGGTATACGCCAGTTCAATATCAGCTGTCGCCCCGGCTTCCTGCATATGATAGCCGGAAACACTGATCGAGTTAAACCTGGGCATATACTTCGATGTAAACCTGAAAATATCGGCAACTATCTTCATCGAGGCTTCAGGAGGATATATATAAGTATTCCTCACCATAAATTCTTTAAGTATGTCATTCTGAATAGTCCCGGAAAGAGACTCCAGACTTACACCCTGCTCGAGGGCGGTGACAATATAAAATGCCATTATCGGGAGAACTGCCCCGTTCATGGTCATGGATACCGATATTTTATCAAGAGGGATCTGGTCAAAAAGAATTTTCATATCCAATATGGACGATATTGCGACTCCAGCCTTCCCGACATCACCAACCACGCGTTCATGATCGGAATCATAACCTCTGTGGGTGGCCAGGTCAAAGGCTACTGACAGCCCTTTCTGACCGCCGGCAAGGTTTCGCCTGTAAAAAGCGTTTGATTCTTCAGCAGTGGAAAATCCCGAATATTGCCTGATAGTCCATGGCTGCATAACATACATAGTGGAATAGGGGCCGCGCAGAAATGGGGGTATTCCCGCAGCATAATCCAGATGCTCCAGGTCTGCGAGATCCTCCCGGGTGAACAGGCTTTTGACATTTATTTGTTCGGCAGTCATCCACTCTGAAATCACAGGAATTCCACCGACAGCCACTTTGCTAGGTGAATGCTTTCTGAAATCAATATTTTTAAAATCAGGCCTCATTTTTCCTTCATCTTTTTACCTGACTGATCAGGAATTAGCATATGTTCTTCATATTCCAATACTGCCCTGGATTTCCTGAGAGGTCTTCCGACTGTTGTTCCATCAGGTGAGGCCTCGTTCCCTTGAATTATCAGTTTTCTACCCGGCTTTTCATCGGTGTCAGGATGCCAGTTTATGCCCACAATTTTATCCTTTTTCTGTTCAATCCTGTTCAGTTTTTCCCGCACTGTTTTTTCAATCATATCCTGGATTATCCCATTCCTGAAAGCATTCAAAATTCCACCTTCTTTTTCAATGTCGATAAATATCTTCCAGGCATTTTCTGCTATTTTATGTGTAAGGTTTTCTATATAATATGAACCGGCGCCCGGGTCGGAAACCTTGTTAAAATAAGCCTCTTCCCGTAAGATGAACTGGATGTTCCTGGCAAGCCTTTCGCTGAATTCGCCGATATTCCCGGTTGCATAATCAAATGGTAATACCATAAGAGAATCCGCACCCCCAAGAATAGCAGACATTGCCTGGGTTGTTCCCCTGAGCAGGTTATTGTACTGACCAGGGATAGTCTGGTTCCATGACGATGTAGATGAGTCAATTCTCATTATGCATGGATCTGCCTGTCCGGCTGTAAATGAATCTGTTATTACAGCCCATAGCAATCTTGCTGCCCTGAGTTTTGCTATTTCAGGGAAATACTCTGATCCGATTGAAAAACGGAATGAAGTCCTTGATGCAATATAACCTGTATTTAATCCGAGATCTGTCAGTTCAGACATATACTCTGCTCCTGTTGCTATCGCAAATCCAAGCTCCTGGCTTATTGTCGCACCTGCATTATGAAATACCTCAGGGGTCACTGCCAGTATCCTGAATGAGGGAAGATGCTTTACTCCGAAATTTATTGCATTTTTCAAATCAAGCATATCCTTTTCTGCGTTCCCGAAAAAATTCCCTGTCCGGAATAAATGCCCCAGGGGATCAAGATCAACAGAGCCTTTGATTTGCGCCGGATCAATCCCTTTTTTCCGGGCGAGCCCAGATAACAGGATTAGAAGAGAATAGTCGTCAGGGGGCAGGCTAAAATGAACCGGAACAACCTGAAGGTCAATCCCCCGTAACAATTCCTCAAGTTGATTTATTTTGCCGGGTAGTTTTCCATTCAGAATAAACCTGGGAGATGTCACTCCTTTCCCGAGGAGAGAGATGGCTTTTTGATTAGCTTCCCGGAAAGAATTTACGATAATATCCTGACTGATTTCCCAGTCATTATTCTTAGTCTTGTTTCCCAGAATAAAGGGATATTCACCGGATTTGCTGTCGATGAAGGGTAGTTCTTCGATGTCTTCCCTGCGGTAGTATGGCCGTACAACAATACCATCCGGAGGCCGCCAGACCAGGTTTTTATCATAGTCCGCCCCCTTAAGATCTTCACGGATCCTATCCTCCCACTGGCTGGTTGCAACAGGCGGAAACTCTTCGAAAAGCTTTTCTCTTTTTTCTTCAGATGACATTATAATCTTGCAAATCGAGAACCAAAAATATTAGATTTCCCCGACCATCTTTTTCGGATCGACCCATTTGGTAAAATCTGCATCCGTCACATACCCGAGGGCGAGTGCAGCTTCTCTGAGGGTGGTGTTTTCAGAAAAAGCTTTTTTTGCAATTTCTGCAGATTTTTCATAGCCGATATGCGGATTAAGGGCCGTCACAAGCATCAGTGAGTTCTCAACATGCTTCTTAATGGTATCCAGGTTTGGAACAATTCCTGCTGCGCAGTTATCATTAAAGGATACACATGCATCTCCGAGTAACCGTGCTGAATGCAAAAGGTTTACTATCATAACCGGTTTGAAAACGTTCAGTTCAAAATGCCCATGAGTGCCTCCAATACTTATGGCCACATCATTTCCTATTACCTGGGCACAAACCATAGTCATGGCTTCAGTCTGGGTTGGATTTACTTTCCCGGGCATTATCGAGGAACCGGGTTCATTTGCAGGAAGCATGATTTCACCGATTCCGCTCCTGGGACCGGAAGAAAGAACCCTTAAATCGTTTGCCATCTTCATAAGGCTGACTGAAAGTCGCTTAAGTGCACCGGAGGCTTCTACAACAGCATCGTGGGCCGCAAGTGATTCATATTTATTGGGTGCAGTAACGAAAGGTAATCCTGTCAGTTCCGCAATTTTAGCAGCAACCTTTTCTGAATAGCCTTTGGGTGCGTTAATACCTGTACCGACTGCTGTTCCTCCCAGAGCTATCTCAGCAAGATGAGGAAGAGTATTTCTGAGGGCTTTCAGACTGTGATCCAGCTGGGAAACATATCCTGAAAATTCCTGTCCCAGTGTAAGTGGCGTAGCATCCATCCAGTGTGTACGACCGATTTTCACTATTTGCATGAATTCCTTTGATTTCGTGGCAAGTGTATCGCGCAGCTTTTTAACACCGGGAATAGTTTTTTCTACAATCATCTTATAAGCTGCAATATGCATGGCAGTTGGAAAAGTGTCGTTGGATGACTGGGATTTATTTACATCATCATTGGGATGGATTAGTTTTTGTCCTTCTCCAAGCTTGTTGCCTTTAATAACATGAGCCCGGTTTGCGATAACCTCATTCAGATTCATGTTGGATTGAGTTCCTGAACCGGTCTGCCATACTACCAGGGGAAACTGGTCGTCAAGATTGCCTTCCAGGATCTCATCGCAGACTTTTGCAATCAGTTTTGCTTTTTCTTCAGCCAGAACGCCAAGATCAAGGTTGACCAGTGCAGCAGCTTTTTTCAGGTATGCAAATGCATATATGATCTCAATTGGCATAAGCTGGTCACCAATTTTGAAATTATTTACTGATCTCTGGGTCTGGGCACCCCAATACTTATCAGCAGGAACCTCAACGGGCCCCATTGTGTCCTTTTCTATTCTTATGGTCATGTTACTAAGTATTAAATTGTTTTATAAATGTTTTTCACCTTATTTAACCATAATATGGATTCCGAATTACAAATTCCGGGCTTAAAAGGCTTATCAGATTTATCAAGTTCATAAGATTAATCAGAGAAAATATATCAAAAATCAAATATTACCTGACTTGTAACCTTCTCTCAGCTCTCCGCCCTAAGCTCTCAGCTCTCTGCCCCATGCTCCATGCTTCATGGAATGTTCAGAAACATATGCGTAATATAGATAGCATTATCATCTCCTTCCGCAATCCCCGGTCCTGACTGAGTGTATACATCCAGCAGGATAGCCCGGATACTGGTATCCGCAATCCAGCGGTTCACAACACTATCGGGAGGCAGATTGTATGCAATTGAAGTGATGGCTGCCGAGTTTGTTCCTCCGATTTTTTCAATCACAGTTTTGAAACGTTCCTGGAGACCTGTTACAGGATCACCGCTGGCTTCCCAGTCTTTACTATGTCCCTGTGCCTCAACTACCATGACATACTGCAGAACAAGTTCATTCTTTCCCTGTGATTTGCGGTACTCATTTACATAACGGTGAAGATTCTCTTCATAGGCAGTAATGTGATACCACTCATCATCTTTTTTACAAGAAATGCAAATAATTACAAACAGAAGTATTAATGAAGAAAAATGAATTAGTCTGTTCATGGGCAGATGTTTTTTAGTTTTTTAAAATTAACATAAATCCTGATTTTTGAAAACTAATGTAAATACAGATACAAATCATGAACCTCCATAATGCATCAAATATTCTTTAATGAAATCATTAAGATTGCCGTCCAGTACGTCCTGTATATTCGAGGTCTCATAATCAGTCCGGAGATCCTTCACCATCTTATAGGGATGAAGGACATAACTGCGAATCTGTGAACCCCACTCGATCTTTTTCTTCAGTCCTTCTATTTCAGCCTGGATCTCTCTTCTTTTCCTGAGTTCAAGTTCATAGAGATGAGATCTCAGGATCTTCATGGCATTTTCCTTGTTTTTTAACTGTGACCGGGTTTCCTGGTTTTCAATTACCATTCCGGTAGGGAAATGCCGTAACCTCACTGCCGTTTCAACTTTGTTTACATTTTGACCGCCAGCCCCGCTGGAACGGTAAGTCTCCCATGAAATATCAGATGGGTTGATCACAATTTCGATTGAATCATCAATAATTGGAGATACGAAAACAGATGCAAATGAAGTGTGCCGCCTGTTATTTGAATCAAAGGGGGACAGTCTTACCAGCCGGTGAACCCCGTTCTCGCTTTTAAGGTAACCATACGCATAATCTCCTGTAAATTCAAGGGTTACAGACTTAATCCCGGCTTCATCACCCGGCAGATAAGCAATCTCCCTGACATTATAATTATTTCTTTCACCCCACCGGATATACATACGCATAAGCATCATTGCCCAATCCTGGCTTTCTGTACCTCCAGCACCCGGATTTATTTTAAGTATAGCTCCCAGTACGTCTTCTTCACTGCTCAGCATATTGCGGAATTCAAGCTCCTCAATAAGTTTAAGTGTTGCGTTGTACTGATCCGTGACATCCTTTTCAGTCGCATCCCCCTCATTGAAGAATTCATACATCACTCCAAGATCATCCAGATTGGTTTTTACCTTATTATAAGAGGTCGTCCATGATTTTAATCGTGAAATCTCTCTCAGTTTTTCTTCTGCAGATTGAGGATCATTCCAGAAATCAGGAGCGTGGGTGATTTCTTCGCTCTTATTAATCAGGTCAAGTTTGTTATCGATGTCAAAGATGCCTCCTCAGCGAATTCTCCCGCCTTACTAATTCTTTGATCTGTTCTGAAGTTATCATTTTTTCAAAGTTATGCCGGATAATAAATGTTTTCCGGATCTGTTAATAATTATGCAAAATTATAAAATCTTATTAATCACTTTTGAAATGATTTCATATTCGAATCCACGCTGGGCAGCAAACTGTACAAGCTTACCTTTCTTATCATATTCATTCCGGGATTTCAGGGATTTAACTTTTTTCCTTAATTCACCAGCCAGTGTATTAATGTATTCATCCTCATCAATGAGAGAAAGAGCACTTTCAATAATATCTTCCGGAATTTCCTTCTGTCTCAGCATCCATCTGATCTTTATTTTCCCCCATTTATTAAATTTTAATTTATCGTTGGCAAAGGAGCCGGCATATCTTGAATGATCAATAAATCCTTGGCGTTCAAGATTTTCAAGTACCTCTTCAGAATCAGATTCACTGACATCCCATTTTGATAATTTAACCAGTATATCCTGCCTGCATTGTTCCTGGTGGCTGCATATAGAGCGTGTTTTTGAGAGAGCTTCTTTTTTGTTCATTTCTGGCAAGACATAATTTTAACTGTAATATTAAATAAAACATTTCATCATCCTGTCTTTTCCGTTAAGATCCCTTTGGAGAGTTACATTCCTGTAACCTGATTTCTCCAATAGTTTTTTAAGCTCAGAGCCTGATTTTTCATGGATCTCGAAATATATTTGCCCGTTCTTTTTCAAATGATTCAATCCGAAGTATGCAATATGCCTGTAAAACATTAATGGATCATCATCAGGAACAAATAGTGCATTCCCGGGTTCAAAGCCTGAAATATTTATATTGATTAACGGCTTTTCTCTTAACGGGATATAAGGCGGATTACTCACTATAATATCATATTCAGGATTGGCTTCGGGTGCCAGTTGTGTTAATGCACGATCACCTCCAGGTTCCTTTGCAAACTTTACAATATCTGTATTGGAAATATCCTGCTGAAAAAAAACAATATCAACACCATTTACACTGGCATTTTCCTGTGCGATTTTCAAAGCTGAAGCTGAAATGTCGCAGGCATAAACCGCTGAAGATAACAGGTTCTTTTTCAATGCAATGGCAATACAACCACTGCCTGTCCCGACATCCAGGATAACCGGTGATTTGCATGCATGGTCATCAATTATCCATTTCACAAGTTCTTCAGTCTCAGGCCGGGGGATCAACACATCTGGAGATACATGCATATATAATCCATAGAATTCAGTAAAGCCAAGAATATATTGAACAGGTTTCCCGGTCTTTAGCTCTTTTACTATTTCAATAGAACGTATTTCGTGCATTTCAGAGATTGGTTTCTCTTTTTCGATGTGGATTTCATGTTTTGGGATGCCAAGAAGGTGAGAAATTATTATATCCGTTAAGCTGTTAATTTCTAACTCCGGATATAGTCCCTTAAGCTCAATTTTGATAAATTCGCATAGTTTTCCTATTGTACCGGCAACTGTATTCATAAATCAAAGTTAAAATATATATTCTTTGAGCATTTTGGAGGGGCATGAAAAATATATGAGGCGCTGTATTGACCTTGCCGAAAAAGGGCTTGGCAGCACTGCTCCAAATCCAATGGTAGGCTGTGTTATTGTCTGTGAAGACCGTATTATAGGTGAAGGGTATCATAATTTTTTTGGTGGCCCGCATGCTGAAGTTATGGCAATTAACAGTATTTCAAAACCTTCCATTTTAAAAAACTCAGTTCTTTATGTAAATCTTGAACCCTGTTCTCATTATGGTAAAACACCTCCCTGTACAAAGCTTATAGTTGAAAAAAAAGTTCCTGTGGTTATTACAGGAACATTAGATCCAAATCCAATAGTCAGTGGAATGGGGATCAATTGGCTTAAGGAAAACGGCATATATGTTGTTACTGATATAGTGAAAGAAGAATGCCTTCACCTGAACAGAAGATTTTTCACTTTCTATATGAAAAAACGGCCTTATATTATCCTTAAATGGGCGCAAACAAAAGACAGCTTTATTGATCTTGAAAGGAATGAGAATGCGAAAAGAAAGATCACCTGGATAACAGATGAGGCTTGCCGCCGCCTCGTTCATAAATGGAGAGCTGAAGAGCAAGCTATACTTGTTGGCTCAAGGACTGTAATTAAGGATAATCCCCAATTGACGACAAGGAACTGGCCAGGTAAAGATCCATTACGTATTGTTATCGACAGGGAAGCAAGGTTGTCCGGTGATCTGCACATCATGGATGGTTCTGCGGAAACAATTGTGTTTACTCATATACCCAGAAGTGATAAGAACAACCTGAAATTTATTCTGCTTGAAAAAAATAAAGATCCATTACCAGCTGTTCTTGACTTTCTTTACACAAGTAATGTACAATCGCTCATTGTTGAAGGGGGAAAAATACTGATTGATGAGTTCCTAAAGCATGATGTATGGGATGAAGCAAGGATTTTTACCGGCAACAATACTTTTGGAAAAGGTGTTCCGGCCCCGGTCATTAGTTCAGAACCGGTCGAAGAATTAGAATTCTCAGAAAGTCTGTTAAAGATTTATAGGAACAAAGATTCATATTAAAATACCTGTTAGACAAAATAAATTTGTATAACACAAAGATTTTTTGCAACTTACATGGTTTTCAATACGTATAATATTATTAATTTTAACAATAAATTGCATAAAATGAGAACTACAAAATTTCTGATTTTTATTTTTTTATTGTTCATACCAGCAATTGTATTTTCACAGAATGCAAAAAAGTTTTTTAAAACCGGCGTTGAGTTTGTTACGGCTGGTAATTATAAGGATGCCATCGACCAATTCACCAAAGCACTCGACCTGCAGCCAGATTTTGCCAATGCCTACCTGGCAAGGGCGAATGCTTATGAGAGAATCAACATGCTGAAAGAAGCAGCCGAGGATTATGACCGGGCATCCACTTTTCTGGGTAATAATACAGATGTCTTTTACCAGAGTGCAAGATTAAATTTCCTGCTTGGGGAATATCAGAAAGCAATTGATAAAGCTGATGCATCAATTATCCTGAAAAAAACCAATCCGGATGGATATGTAATTAAGGCAAAATCCCTTATGGCTCTGGGGAAGTATGAAGAGGCAATGGCAACCTGTAATACAGCTCTTACCTTGAAGGAAACAGCTGAGAATTTTTATTTACGGGGATTGATAAATGTACAGTTAGGCCGTTTCAGCGCAGCTGAAGAGGACTTTATTAAAACTGTAGGAAGAGATCCGAGACACGTCAACGCATATATATCCCTTGCAGAACTGAGGCTGCAGCTGGATAAGGTGCAATTTGCCCTTAATCATGTTAATAATGCTATCGGGCTGGATCCTAATAACAGAAAGGCATACCTGGTCAGGAGCAAGATATATATCAAGCAATTAGATTATCCGAAAGCAATTGACGACATATCAAAAAATATCCTTATGAATCCTGACGATGAGGAGATGTATTTTATACGCGGTTGTTATTACCAGGATTTCACCCAGCATACCAACGCTATCAATGATTTTACCAAAGTTCTGATGATAAATCCCCAAAACGCTCAGGCATTATATAAAAGAGCATATTCCTATGAACAGATAGCTAACTACAAAGCAGCAATAAAAGATTATGAAGCCCTTACACCATTATCAGGATCTGATCCTCAGGCGCAGAGACTGATGGAAGAGACTAAAGGAAGACTATTCGAATTATACAGGGAAGCCAATAAACCGGTCATTGTAATTCTTGAACCACAACTTAGAGACGAAGCTTTGCTTCAATTTCCAAAGGGTTCAGCTATTGTTACTATGAAAGGTATGATTGAGGATGAAAGTGATATTAAATCATTAACAATTGACAACCAGCAGATACCTGTCAACAGGAATGAGGAGTCGGGAAAATATGAATTCCTGGTTGCACTGGATATACATAATAAGGAAGAGGTTTTAATTACAGCTACCGATGTTTATGATAATACGGTATCAGGACGCTATGCAATCAATTTCACTGAAGTAGGTGCTCCGGGAGTTTTTATTATAGCTCCATATGCATCAGATGATGGACAGATTTATCTTGATTCGAATAGTCCGACTGTTTATGTAGAGGGTAAAATCGAGGATGAAAGTCTTATTAAGAGCATACTTATCAACGGAGTTTTGGCCAGTTATATACCTGATGAGATCAATCCTTCTTTTTCTGCAAATCTCGATGTATTGAACAAAAACAAAATCACAGTAATTGTAACAGATGTTTATGGTAACAGAACAGATGCTGAATTCACACTGAACCGTGATGCTGCTGTAATATCAGCAGCTAATCCCATGGGCAAGACATGGGCGGTTTTCATTGAAAATTCGGATTATGAGACATTTCCAAGCCTCGAAGGACCACCAAAAGATGTAAGCCTGATGAAATCAGCCCTGGCAAAATACCAGATACATAATATTGTGGATAAAAAGAACATGACTAAAAGTGATATGGAAAGATTTTTCTCTATTGAATTGAGAGATCTTGTCAGAAGCAACCGGGTGAACTCAATATTGATCTGGTATGCAGGGCATGGTAAGTTTATCAATGAAACAGGTTACTGGATCCCCACAGATGCCAAAAGGGAGGATGAATTCACTTATTTTAATATCAATGCGCTGAAAGCTTCAATGCAATCATATGCAAATTATGTAACTCATACTCTGGTTATTACTGATGCCTGTGAATCCGGACCCAGTTTTTACCAGGCAATGAGGTCAGATCTGAAGGAAAGGAGTTGTGATGACTGGCAGGCAACCCGTTTCAAATCGTCACAGGTCTTCTCTTCAGCAGGTTATCAACTGGCAATTGATAATTCCCAATTTACAAGGACATTTGCCAATTCACTTTCTAACAGTCCTGATGCATGTATTCCAATTGAAAGCATCGTAACTAAAGTTACTACGGCAGTAGTCAAGAATAACCAGCAAAAGCCCCAATTTGGTAAAATTGCCGGTTTGGAAGATGAAGACGGAACATTCTTTTTTATGTTAAAGTAAGATTAAGCCTAACTTTATGGTACATGAACTTGGGGGATTCAAAAAAGCTATTCGCAATCTGTTGCGGATAGCTTTTTTTTTGGTTCTCTTTTTTCAATTACAAATTTCTGAAGCACAGACCTATTTCTTTGACATATATAGTGTTCAGCAGGGACTGGCGCAGTCCAAGGTCTATACTATAATCCAGGATAAAAATGATTATGTGTGGCTGGGAACTGATGGTGGTGTGTCGCGGTTTGATGGAGTTTTATTTGATAACTTTACTACTGAAGATGGCCTTGCAATCAACGGTGTACAGGCAATTATCCAGGATAATTCAGGAACAATCTGGTTTGGACATAAGGGCGGAGGCATAACCCGTTATAACGGAAAAAAATTTGAGCGGCTTGATTCCTTATCTCAATTGCTTAAAAGCGATATTACTTCTTTTTCAATTGATCAGGATGGCAAATTATGGATCGCAACAGCAGGTAGTGGTGCAGTATGTATATGGAATCCTGATGCTTTGATGACGGAACTCAGATATGAACAATACCTCGGAAAAAGACTCAGCGATCAGGTGTTTAGATCTTATGTTGGAAGAGACAGCACATTATATTTAGTAACTGATGTCGGCATTAAAAAATATAACAGGAATACAAACGATTTTGAACAGTTTGTTATAGAAAAGATGCCACTGTACTTCCAGATCATTACTCTTTTGGAGGATTCAAAAGGGAATTTCTGGTTTGGTACCCATAATGGCGGGCTTTATAAATATGAGACAGCCAGGGATTCTTTTTTGTTTTATACTACCCGTGACGGACTGGCAAATAATATAATCAATTCAGTATTTGAGGACAGATATGGTAATATCTGGGCCGGAACCTGGGGTGGGGGAATCAGCAGGTTCACCGGTGACAGGATCCAGAATTTTAACACCTTAAACGGATTACCCGACAGCAAGATTCGATGTATTACCGAGGATATCGAAGGAAATATTCTCATAGGAACCAATGAAAATGGACTGGCAATTTTTAAAGGTGATCATTTCATATCCTATTCGACAAATGATGGGATCATTGACAATCAGGTATGGGCTATTCTTCAGGACTGTTCCGGGAATTACTGGTTTGGCACCAATGCGGGCATAACGATATATAATCCATCATTAAGCAAAGACAAACAATTCCATCATGTAACTCCTGAGAGGTACCAGATGGGGAACCAGATCAGATATATAAGGGAAGACCGTAATGGTCATATTTGGATCGGAACAAATGATGCGGGTACTTTTGAATATATTCCGTCCCAGTCAAGGTTCAACTATAATTTTCTTCTGAATTCATACAACAGGCAGGGCATAGTAACTGCAATGGAGATAGACAATGAGAATAATCTATGGGTAGGTACAATAGATGGCCTTCTTTACTATGATATCGATAATAATCAGGTAGAACGTTTGACTCAGATCAATGGTCTTCCCGGTTCGGATATTTCTGCGATTTTTGCTGACTCAAAGGGCACAGTATGGGTTGGTGCTCGCGGCAAGGGCCTGGCAAGGATTTTATCTGATACGATAATGAAGGTCGATCTTCATGCTGAATTTACCCCGACTTGTATCACAGAAGATAAGGAAGGGTGGATATGGACCGGAACAGAAGGACAGGGAGTTTATGCAATTTCAGAAGATACAGTTGCTGCACATTTCTCAAGACAAAACGGACTGCTTGCCAACCTGATAACGCTTGTTGCAGTTGATCAGGAAAATAATGTCTATATCGGAACCAACAGGGGACTTAATAAGTTCTCCCGAAGTGAAGATATGATATACACTTACAGCAAAAAGAACGGATTTACGGGGATTGAGACAAAAAATAATGCAGTATTCAGGGACAGGGAGGGCAGGATGTGGTTCGGAACTGTGGCCGGTGTTACCAGGTATGATCCTGAGCTTGAACGCCGGTTAAATATCGAACCACTCACCCACATTACAGGAATGAGGATAAACCTGGGGGATAGGGAGATGAAGCAGGGTATGAAGCTGAAACACCATGAAAATTCTGTTATTTTTGACTTTACAAGCATATGCCTGATAAATCCGGATGCGGTAAGGTATAAATTTAAGCTTGAAGGAGCTGATATCGACTGGATGCCTGAAACAGATCAAACAACAGCCACCTACCCGGCTTTAAAGGCGGGCAAGTATGTTTTTATGGTAAAGGCCAGGAACAATGACGGTATTTGGAATTCGGAACCTGTTCAGTTTGCTTTTCAGATAAGGCCTCCGTTTTACCAGACCTGGTGGTTCATATTGATTTGCATTCTGGCAGGGTCCGGAATTATACTTCTTTATATTAAAATTCGTGAACAAAAGTTAAGACGCGAAAACAGGATTCTGGAAGAGAAAGTAAAGCAAAGGACTGCATTAGTAGTCGCACAGAAAGAAGAGCTTGCCCAGAAAAATAAGGATATTACCGATTCAATCGAATATGCTAAACGAATCCAGGTTGCCATACTTCCACAGGAAATACCATTCCGCCAGACATTTATACTGTTTAAACCCAAGGCTATAGTCAGTGGTGATTTCTACTGGCTGGTCGAGAAGGATGGAAAAGAGTTTATTGCCGCTGTTGATTGTACCGGACATGGTGTTCCGGGAGCTTTCATGTCGATAATTGGCTACAACATGCTTAACAAGATTGTGAAAGAATATGGGATTCTGAAACCCTCTGATATCCTGTGGCATCTTGACAAGGAGGTGAACAATACGCTGCAGCATGGTGCTGAGGAAAAAAACATTATTAAAGATGGGATGGATATGACCCTGGTATGCTATAACAGGGAGGAAAAAGTACTGGAATTCTCAGGAGCATATAATCCGATTTATTTGATAAGAAATGGGAAACTTACTGAAACGAAGGGTGATCACTACGCAATCGGCCGATCGGTTACGGATGTTCAGGAAAAAATATTCACAAATCATATCATAAAAATCAGGGAGGGGGATACCATTTACATATTTTCTGACGGATATGCTGATCAGTTTGGAGGAATTGCAGGAAAAAAATTCAAATCAGCACCGATGAAAGAACTCCTCCTGAAGATCCAGGATAAGAATATGGAGGAGCAGAGATCAATTCTGGACAGTACAATTGAAGCCTGGAGGGGAGATATAGAACAAATTGATGATATACTTGTAATTGGCCGCAGGTTTTAAGAGGGAGCGTATTTTGTTGCAGATCCATCCCAATCGGGAGCATTCCTGATTGCCTCCATTACTTCAGATGGTTTATTAACAAAAGTCCATATTTTACTATGGATTTCCCGCATGAAGTGCTGTTCAATCATCTGGCCAAATAATTTCAGGAGAGGATCAAAAAATCCATTTGTATTTAAGATCACAATAGGAACCAGCAATTTACCAAGTTGTTTTAAGGTTATCATCTCAAGCAGTTCTTCCATAGTTCCGACGCCACCCGGAAGAGCAATTACAGCATCTGTTTCAGCAAGCTTTTTCTTTCTTTCATGCATGTCACCGACAATAATGTGATCAACCTCAGGATGTCCCCAGCCCTGTTCAATCATAAACCGGGGGATTATTCCCGTAATATGCCCGCCATTTTTAAGAATTGTATCAGCAAGGTATCCCATCAGGCCGATAGCACCGCCTCCATAATAAACACTTATGTTATTTCTGGTAAGAATTTCGCCCAGTTCAAGGGTATCTTTGAAATAAACAGGGTCAATTTTCTGACTGGATGCACAAAAAACAGAGACTCTTGATATCATTGATTAAAGAAGAGCTTCCAACTTGGCAACAAGACGACTTTTGGGGACGGTTCCTATTTGTTTGTCGGCAATGCGTCCGTTTTTAAAGAATAAAACAGCAGGGATGTTTCTTATCCCAAACTTAAACGTTGTCGAGGGATTACTATCGACATCAAGTTTTGTTACTACAGCTTTATCTTTAAATTCTTCACCGATTTCATCTATTATAGGACCAATCATTCTGCAGGGTCCACACCAGTTAGCCCAAAAATCCACAATCACTGGTTTATCTGAATTAATAACTATTTCCTCAAAATTCTTGTCTGTTACTTCAATTGCCATATATGTGAAATTTTGAAATTAAATCCCGGGGATAAAAATAATGAGTTGGTTTTAATTATGAAATAATTTATATGAACATACCAGATTTTAATTTGCAGGGATCAGTTCAATCTGAACTCAATTTCCGGTCTGCCTGCGAGGTAGCTCAATAATTCGTCGGAAACACTAACTCTCTGGTTTCTTGAGAACATTTCAATATTAATATTTTCTTCTGCATCGTAAATATTAAACCTTAACAAAGCTTTACCGGGTCCCTTATGAACAATTTTTTTCAGATCACCTATAATATCAGATGTTACATCAATGATCGGCATTCTCAGCATTACAGTCTTAATGAGTTCATCCCTTACATCGGGCAGCATTGTAATATTCCTGATCTTTAGTTCAAGTTCGCTGGTATTCCCAAACTGCCTTGGTTGAACAACGGCCCTTATCATAAGCGCATATCCGGGAGTAAAGAAGTTCTTAAAGGTAACGTAATCAAGATTGAATAATACAAGCCTGTAGGAGTCTGTATAGTCTTCGATATAAACTGTTCCGTATGGTTTATTATTTTTTGTGAAGCCGGAAGTATGAGATCTTACCAGGCCGGCAATAAAAATTTCTGCACCTTCAAGTGGCTTTAAATCCTTCAGATCAGCAAGTGAATGTGTACAGAACCGGTCAATCTCAAGACGGTAATTATCAAGCGGATGGGCAGTCAGATAGATCCCGATAAGCTCTTTTTCCTTATCAAGTGTATAAAGCAGAGGCCAGTCTTCACTTTCAGGAATCAGGGGCCGGCTGAAATGCATATTATCCCCATCTCCGAACAGCGATTGTTGCGATGTCTGCCTGTCTGATTGTACCCTGTGGCCATAACGAATAAGGCATTCAATAAAATTAGATCCCTTAATGTCTTCTGCGAAATAGTGACCTCTTTTTATTTCATGGAAGCAATCGAAAGCTCCTGATGCAGCAAGGGCCTCCAGGCTTTTTTTATTAACAGATTGTAAATCAACTCTTTCCACAAAGTCGTAAATATCCCTGAAGGGACCGTTTTGCTCCCGTTCAGCAAGTATTTTTGAAGCTGCAGCTTCTCCCAGCCCTTTAATCGCTCCAAGGCCAAACCTTATTATATCACCTTTAATAACGGTGAATTTGATCCGGCTCTCATTCACATCTGGCCCCATGACTTTCATACCCATTCGCCGGGCTTCGCTCATGAATGTCGTGATCTTTTTAATATCGCTTATATTACGGCTCAGCACAGCTGCCATGAATTCAGCAGGATAATGAGCTTTCAGCCAGGCAGTCTGGTAAGATACATATGCATAACAGGTTGAGTGCGATTTATTGAACGCGTACTGGGCAAAAGCTTCCCAGTCCGTCCACGTCTTTTCAGCTATCCTCCTCTTAATATTATTTTTCTCACATCCTTCAATAAATTTTTCCCTGAGCTCGTCCATCATTTTTCTTTTCTTTTTGCCCATTGCTTTTCTAAGGGAATCAGCCTGACCGCCGGTAAAACCTGCCATAGCCTGTGAAAGAAGCATTACCTGTTCCTGGTATACAGTAATACCATATGTGTCCTTAAGATATTTCTCCATTATTGGCAGGTCATATTCAATTTTTTCTTTTCCATGTTTTCTGTTGATGAATCTTGGGATGTACTCCATAGGCCCCGGTCGGTAAAGTGCATTCATGGCAATGAGGTCCTCGAAACGGTTAGGTTTAAGTTCCCTCAGGTGCTTTTTCATACCGTCAGATTCAAACTGGAAAAGACCTGTGGTATCTCCCATACTGTATAATTCAAATGTTTGTGCGTCGTCAAGGGGGATATCTTCAATCCTGATTTCGATACCTTTGGTTTCTTTTATAAGTTCTATTGTATCTTTAATAATTGAGAGCGTTTTTAAACCAAGGAAATCCATTTTCAGCATCCCGGCCGATTCCACGTGACTGCCATCATACTGAGTAACCAGCAATTCTGTCTCTTTGGAGGTACAGATAGGAATATGCTCCATCAGATTTTCTCTCCCAATTATTATACCACATGCATGCAATCCTGTATGTCTCACAGATCCTTCAAGTGTTTCAGCATATTTCAAAGTGCGTGAGATAAGGGGATTTTTTGAATTCCTTGCCTCCTCAAGCTCTTTCACTTCCTTATAGGCTTTTTTCAGGGTAGTGTTAGGACGTTCGGGCACGAGCTTAGCAAGCCTGTCCGCTTCACTCAGGGGGAGCTTTTCAATCCTGGCAACATCCCTGATAGCCATTTTAGCGGCCATTGTACCGAATGTGATTATCTGGGCAACATGATCCTTTCCATATTTTTGAACCACATAATCAAGGACAAGTTCCCTTCCGTCTTCATCAAAATCGATATCAATATCAGGCAATGAAATACGATCGGGATTAAGGAACCGTTCAAACAGCAGATCATATTTCAATGGATCCATGTCTGTAATCCTCGTGCAATATGCTACAACCGAACCAGCAGCACTTCCTCTGCCGGGACCTACCGCCACACCCATTTCACGGGCTGCTCTAAGGAAATCCTGGACGATCAGGAAATAACCGGGATACCCCATTTTTTTGATTACACTGAGTTCATAATCTATCCTGTTTTTGATTTCTTCGGATAGCTCACTATATCTTTTCTTTGCACCTTCTAAAGTAAGGTATTTAAGGTACTCATCAGGATCATCAAATCCCTCAGGAAGCGGGAAATCAGGCATTATAGGGTCCCTGTTCAAATCATAGTTTTCAGTTTTATCTACAATCTCAAGAGTATTTTCAAGTGCCTCCGGGATATCTGAAAATATCTCACTCATCTCAGCCTGAGTCTTAAACCATTCCTGTTTTGTATATCTGAGGCGGTTTGGATCATCCAGCTCAGATTGTGTATTTAGGCAGATAAGGCGATCATGAGCTTCAGCATCTTCCTGGTTAATGAAATGAACGTCATTGGTTGCAATGAGCTTGACAGAATATTTTCTGGAGAACGATATAAGTTTTTCATTAACAATTTGCTGCTTTGCGTAAGTGTCATTGTCAACAACAGGATTCCCTGAATAATGACGCTGTAATTCAAGATAGAAATCACCGCCGAAGATTTCAATAAAACCCCTTAGAACTTCCTCTGCCTGTTCATACTGACCGTTCAGTATCAGCGAAGGGATCTCCCCTCCAAGACAGGCAGTAGTAACAATCAATCCTTCGTGATATTTCTTAAGTAATTCCTTATCGATACGGGGTTTGTAATAATATCCTTCAATATATGCAAGGGAAACAAGTTTAATCAGGTTCCTGTAACCGGTCTTATTTTTGGCAAGCAGTATCAGATGAAATCCGCTCCGATCGTCTTTTTCTTTATTATCAAAACGGCTTCTTTTTGCGAAATAAACTTCACATCCGATAATTGGTTTTATACCCTTGCTTTTTGCTTCATTGTGAAATTCTTTAGCTCCGAAAAGATTACCATGATCGGTAATGGCAACTGCTTTCATTTCATCCTCACGGGCTTTATCCAGCATTAATGGAATTGAAGATGCACCATCAAGAATTGAATACTGACTATGAACGTGAAGATGTATGAACGGGCTCATGGATTAACTGATTGGAATGAATGAAACGACAAACAAAATTAAGAAATTGATTTACGGAAACCCGGCTATGTTGATAAATAAATGAGGAAAGAAATTAACAAATCTGTAAGCTCAGGAATCAATCAGCAAATGCTGTACCTTATTAAAAATTTATGTTAATTACTTTCAGAATATACAGATTTATCTATCTTTGCAGTCCTGATTAAAATAAGGTTTAATATTCTAAAAATGAGCGTATGTCTGTAAAGATCAGATTAACAAGACAAGGAAAAAAGAAGTTTGCGTATTATCATATTGTAATCGCAGACAGCAGGGCGCCACGGGCTGGCAGGTTCACTGAAAAAATAGGAACTTACAATCCGAATACAGATCCGGCTACCATTGACATCAGCTTTGATAAAGCGATGGAATGGCTGGATAAAGGCGCTCAACCAACCGAAACTGTAAGAGCAATTTTATCTTACAAGGGAATTTTAATGAAAAGACACCTGCTTGGAGGTGTTAAAAAAGGAGCCCTTACTGAAGAAGAGGCAAACCGTAGATTTGATGAATGGATGAAACAGAAAGAGAGTAAGATTGATGAGAAACGGGAAAGGATTTCAAAGGAGAAAGAGGAATATGTACGGGAGCATCTGGAACAGGAATCGAAAGTTAAAGAAGTACGGGCACAGGAAATCCTGAAGAAAATCTCCAAATTAGCCGAACAGGAAGAAGCTGGAGCTGAAGGAGAACAGAAGGAAGCTGAATCTCCGGCACCTGAAACTCCGGCACCAGAAACTCCGGCACCTGAAACTCCGGCACCTGAAACTCCGGCACAAGAGGTTACTCCTGAAGCAGCTGATGACAAAAAAGCCGGCAAACAGGAAACAGGGGATGAAAAAAATGTCCAGGAACAAATGACCGAAGCCGAAAAACCTCTGCCGAAACCTGCTGAAGGAGAAAAGACAGAACAGGAACAGCCAACCGCAGAAAAAAGCGAAGGACAGGAAGTAACAAGTGAATCTGAAGGTAAGGAACCTGCAGAAAATTCCGAAGAACACAAAGAAGAGAAGTCCGAATAATAAAACAACAAATATGACCAGGGATGAATATAGGCTCCTTGGTTCTGTTATTAAAACAAAGGGTATTTCTGGTGAGGTGGTTATCCGGACAAAAATAACCACCATTGGGATTAGTGAGGATCAGAAATATGTAATGATAAAAATTGATGGACTCCTGGTTCCTTTTTTCATTGACTCCTGGCAGAACCTTTCAAATAACGCGATTATCCTGAAATTCCGGGATATCAGTACAAAAGAAAAAGCAGAAAGACTTAAGGACAGAGAGATCTGGCTTCCCCGGAATGAACTTAAAAATGCCCTTATGAAACCAGCTGATAATGACTTATCGGGGTATAAGGTTATTGACGTCAGTGATGGTTTTATCGGCAGAACAACTGGAATCCTTGAAATCCCGGGGAATGATTTATTGAGGAGTGAGTACAGGGAACGTGAAATCCTCCTACCGATCCAGGAAGGTATTATCCTGGAAATAAATCCTGATAAAAAACTAATCAGGGTTGATCTTCCGGATGGTTTTCTGCAAATCTGATTATTTAATGCAGCAAATCTGAATTAATCCTGTCTTTAGTTTATAATAATCAACATGTAAAAAAATATACTATGAGAACAAGAAAATTTTTATTCCTGATTACTGCCGGCTTACTGCTTACAGTCATGAACATATCAGCCCAGAAAAATGAAGATCGTCCTGTGGGAACATTTTCAAAGATCAGTATGGGTATTAGTGGTGACGTATATATTTCGCAGGGTACAACTCCAAAACTTACAGTTGAAGCTGATGAAGAGATAATCGGATTAATTGTTACAGAAGTAAAGAATGATGAACTTAAGATAAGATTCAGCCAGAACTGGGTAAGATCCAAAATGCCAATCAGGATCTGGATTACTACACCTGAATTAGAAGGCCTCTATCTTTCAGGTTCAGGAAATATGATCACAGAAACAGCAATAAAAGCTAATGAAATGGAATTAAAATTAAGCGGCAGCGGGAATATTAATGTTAAAGATATTTCGTGTGACGAAGTGGATGCCGCTATCTCCGGCTCAGGGAATATTGATGTAGCAGGTTCAGCTGATGAAATGTCAATTGCAATCAGCGGTTCAGGGAATTGTAATGCCGATGAATTTCAGACAAAGGAAACAGATGTAAGAATAAGTGGCTCAGGGAATTGCAAAGTATATGCGGCTAATGAGCTTATTGTAGCTGTTTCCGGAAGCGGATCAGTATTTTATAACGGAAATCCCACCATTGATGCTTCAGTATCAGGATCCGGGAAAGTACGGAAATTATAATTAAGATATTTTACTTATTTCTCAGGGCCGGGAATCCCCGGCCTTATTATTTCAACCTCGCCTTTTAGTCCGAGTTTTACGATAGAAGATGGATTTTTTAAGGACAGGTCGTTTTGTCTCCATTTAACAATGTAGTCAACATTAGATTTAATATCCTCTTCTATATCTGCAAAAGTTGATGGAAAAGGTTCCCCGGATTTATTTGCAGATGTGGAAATAAGCGGCTTGCCGAGCCGGTGAATCAACTCCCTGCAGAAAATATCATTCGTGACTCTAATTCCCACTGATCCGTCACTATGTAAAACATTGGCCGGAAGATTGATTCCGCCGGGATATACCAGAGTTAAAGGCTGATCAGGTATCGTTACCAGTTCCCATGCGATTTCAGGAATTTCAGCAACAAAATATGACAATTTTTCAGGATCGTCAATCAGGACGAGCAGACCTTTATCATCCTGCCTGTTTTTGACCCTCAGGATATTGTCTACGGCCTCCTGGTTAGTGGCATCACAACCAATACCCCAGATTGTATCTGTAGGATAGAGAATAATACCACCTCTCTTAAGCACATCAAGTGAATTCTGTAAATCTTTTTCCATATCTTCAGTGTTGCCTAATTTGTAACCGACCGGTACACCATAATAAGATTGTGAGCAATAGTCCTGTCATTAAACCTGAGGGCATGATCATAACCATTAATGATCATGTTCAGCCGCAGTTCATTATTATTGAGAACTTCTTTTATTGAATCCGAAATCTGTTCAATATTTTCAGGATCAATATAAATTGAATGTTCACCGCCGGCTTCCCTGAAGCATCCCCCTGATGTAGTAATGACAGGTATTTTTGAATAGAGTGCTTCAAGGATGGGTATTCCAAATCCTTCATAAACGGACGGGTAAATAAACAGTGATGCCATCTGATAAATTGAAGCCAGATCCTGGCCGGGAACATTTTCAAGAAACCTGATATTCTTTAGTTGATGTGTGTCAACATATTCTTTTACAACCTTTGCATAGCTGGTTTGTCTGCCAATAACAACCAACGGCCTGGAAATTTTTCCTGAATGCAGCGCCTTAACAATATTAAGCAGGTTCTTGCGCTTTTCAATAGTGCCAACATACAAAAGATACCCGGCTGAAATATTGTATTTTTTTAATATTTCCTCCTTCAGGGACTGAGCTGATTCTTTATAAAACTGAGGATCACATCCCTGATATACAACGTCAATCTTTTCGGGACTGATTTTATAAAATTCGATTATATCATCCCTGGTCTGATTGGAAATAGCAATGATACGGTCGGCATTCCTGCAGCTATAAAGGGTTTTTCTCTTATAGATCATCCTGTCAATCCTGTTATACCATTCAGGGTATCTTAGAAAGATAAGATCATGAATAGTAACAACTGATTTAATTTTGTATTTGTGGATCCCGAAAGGAATCTCATTGCTCAGGCCGTGGTACAGATTTATCTTATCTGAATAAAGTTTTCGGGGTAATAAAAAGCTTCTCCAAAATGAAGGGAATAATTCGGATACCGGACCATCAGGATAAATAAGCTGCCGGCCGGGAGCATTCTGAAAGGGAGGAGTAAGTGATTTTTGAGGTATGTAAAGGAGATATTCATTTTCAGGATAATGCTGGGTCAGATACTGAATAGTATTACGGCAGTAATTACCAAGTCCGCTGTAATTAAAGAATGCTCTTTTTGCGTCAAATCCGATACGCATTACACTGGTATTTTATAATCCCGCAGAGTCTGGTTGAGGGAGACTTTTTTATCGGTAGATTCTTTTCTTTTCCCTATGATAAGAGCACAGGACACTCCGTAATCACCTGCAGGGAATTTTTTGGTGTATGTTCCCGGAATGACTACTGATCGGGCCGGGACAATTCCTTTATATTCTATCTGTTTTTCACCCGTAACATCAATAATGCGTGTAGAATTAGTCACAACAACATTTGCCCCCAGAACAGCTTCTTTTTCAACTTTTACTCCTTCAACAATGATACAGCGTGATCCGATAAAACAGTTGTCTTCGATTATAACCGGTGCAGCCTGAACCGGCTCAAGTACACCTCCAATGCCAACACCACCGCTCAAATGAACATATTTCCCGACTTGAGCACATGAACCTACTGTAGCCCACGTGTCCACCATCGTACCTTCATCTACATATGCACCTATATTTACATAAGAGGGCATCATAATTACTCCTCTTGCAAGGTATGATCCGTAACGCGCAAGTGCATGGGGAACGACCCTTACACCAAGTTCTTTATATCCTTTTTTAACAGGAATTTTATCGTGGAATTCAAGAGGACCAAGTTCCATAACCTTGAGCTCCCTAATAAGAAAATACAGGATAACTGCTTTTTTGATCCACTCGTTAACTTTCCACCCATCATCTGTGGGCTCTGCCACTCTCAACCGGCCTTTATCAAGATGTTCAATAACAGCATTAATAGCTTCTTTAACGTCGTTTTCTTTCAGCAGTAATCTGTCTTCCCAGGCTTCCTGGATTTTTAACTGGTATTGGGTAAACATAATAAGGAATTTCTTTTACAAAAGTAGCAGAAAAATTATTTGTCATTCAGACAATTGTCTGCATATCTCAAAATCCCGCTAAAATACCAATAATACCTGCAAGAAATCCGACTGAAAAATTAACGGCCTTCATATAAACGAAGCTTTTTCTTGATTCAGCCAGTAAGGGCAACGCTCCGTGCCCGTCCTGGACAATTGAATTTGCCAGCAGGATACTGAAAGGAATTGATCCGCTTGCAAAAAGGGTAACGAAAACCAGATGGGGTCCTGATTCAGGTATGATACCAACAATTACTGCAATAAGGAGAACCAGTATGAGATTATTTTTAAGCCACACTTCCAGATTCAGGAATTCCAGTCCTGTATGAATAATTACAAAAGCTCCAAAGGTCCAGAGGAACACTTTAAGGAAATGCCTTCGTATTACGTGTCCCCAGAGATGATCGATGAGAAAATGATCGGGCACAGTGGCGGTAATAAAAACCTCAACCAGTGCAACAAACAGGAAGATTATCCTGCTCCAGTTCCACTCTTCAGACCCTATGTCACCACTTAAAATAAGAATGGTAAATATTATTCCACCTCCCAGCAAAACAGCACGTTCAAACGATATTTTTTTCAACTGGGGCAATATCTGTGATGGTTCAAAACAGGTACAGTCAGGATCCTGCTCATGCAAACTTAAATGATTGATTGGAAGGTACATCTTTGCCTTTCCAAATGGAAAAAGGGTCAGGATCAACCCGACAACAACTGATATACAGAATAAAACAAGAAATAACAGGAGTGCTTTGGTTGGCATTATTGCCAGCATTATGAAAGCCTCGTCTCCGGAAGAAGCAAGCATAGCTGTGACCAGGGCGGCAAAATTTATCAGGCGGTGTGCAAAAAGTGCAACAACGATAAAATTTCCAAGACATCCGGGTATTAATCCCATTATTGCGGCGAACAGAATCTGCAGGAACAGGTTTCTTTCAAAAGGTTTCCTCCATCTGCCTTTGGTCTGAACAGTCAGGTACTCAATCAACAGCATCATGATCATAACAAATAAAGTTATGACCAGTGCCTGTTTAAATATCTCTGTAAGGAATTGCACTATGTTTTCGAAATGAATATCCTCTACAAGGAGACCGTTTATCTGGCCGTGTTCGTGCATAGATGCTAAAATTATCTTTAGTGCTTTCCTGAACTCAGTTTTTTGAATTTGAAAATTCTATATGGCCTGGGTGGTACAGGATCAAAACCATAAGTACCCCAGGGGTGGCACCTGATTATTCTTCTGAAAGCGAGGTATGTTCCGGTAAAAACACCATGTATTTTAAGGGCTTCAATAGCATACTGCGAACACGACGGTACATGTCTGCATGAAGGATGGAGCAAGGGAGATATGGTCCACTGGTAAAGTCTTATCGGGAATATAACAATCTCCAATAATATGTTCCTTATTTTTTGCCACATAATCCCTCTAAATCCAGATTCTGCAAAATTAAGTAATAATATGGCTAAACTGTTAAATTGTTAAATTGCTAAATGGCTGTATGGCTAAACTGTTAAATTGCTAAACTGTTAAACTGTTAAATTGCTGAATAGCATATAGAAAATAATAATCATAATTCAAGACGAAATACTTCTAACATCCTGTCATCGTAACAATTTAACAATGTAACAATTTAGCAATTTAACTATTCAGCGGTTTTAAATATTTCATATATTTACGCGTTTTGGATAAAATAAACTTATAAATAGCATCTAAAATGGTTAATATCAAAAAGACAAAAGGGACCATCGGCATTCTTACTGGTGGGGGGGATGTTCCGGGTTTGAATCCGGCTATACGGGCCATAACGATCCGCGCATTAAGGGAAGGATACCAGGTTATTGGTTTGAAGCGTGGCTGGGGTGGTTTGCTGGAACTGGTCAGGGATAAAAAAGCCGATAACAGCAACAAATACATGCCCCTCACAGAGGATATTGTTAATAAAGCCGGCAGGACCGGTGGTACTTTTCTTCATACATCAAGGACGAGGCCAAGCCATGTTCCACAGGCAATAGTGCCTCCTCATTTGAAAGATAAGTACACAAAGGAAATAAATGACATGACTCCTGAGATCATCAAGAATCTTGATTTTCTTGGTATTGATTTCCTTATTCCTATCGGCGGTGATGATACGCTGAGTTATGGAGTAAGGATGTACCAGGAAGGTGTAAAGGTAATAGCAATACCAAAGACAATGGATAACGATGTTCCCGGGACTGATTATTGTATAGGTTTCAGTACCTGTGTGACAAGAACCATCAGTCTCTGCAATACTCTCAGAACTTCAGCAGGTTCTCATGAAAGGATACTGGTTATTGAGGTTTTTGGCCGATATGCAGGCTTTACTGCAATGCTGCCTACAATGGCTGGCGCTGCAAACCGTTGTGTAATACCAGAATTTAAGTTTAAAGTGGAACGGCTTACTGAACTGCTTGTAGATGACAGGAACCGGAATCCGAGCAAATATTCTATTGTGCTGGTTTCAGAAGGTGCCATGATGGATGAGCATGAGGAGATGGTCTTCTCAAATAAGGAGAAAGATATGTTCGGACATGCCAAGCTAGGCGGGATTGGAGACATAATTTCCGAGAAAATTAATAATCTTTCATCAGAATATAATCATGGCCAGCGGATAAATGTCATTAACCAGCGTCTTGGTTATTTAGTCAGGGGAGGTGATCCAGATGCCATTGATTCAATAGTGCCAATGGCTTATGGAAACCTTGCTCTTGACCTGATACTTAAAGGCATCCATGGGCGGCTGGTTGTATTGAGAAATGGCCGTTATGACAATGCTCCCCTTGATGTGGTAACAAGTTCCAAAAAGCTCGTTGATGTGAAGAAACATTATAATGCTGACAGGCTAAGACCTCATTATAAGAGTTTTGAGTTTCAGCCATTATTTATAATGACTGGAAGTGCATAGAGAGGAAAATAATAATCTATCTTGCAACGTAGATCCAGGAATCAGGGGCAACCGCTGTTCTGAATTTTTCAAGGTTCCTGGATGCTTCTCTCAGAGATGTGTAAGATCCGGTTGATACAAGGTTCCAGTATCCCATCGGGACAATTTGAGCCGGATAACCCATAGCTGTGACTTTTGAAGACCAGTTATCAGCATATCCGGGAGTTTTGAAACTTCCGACAATAATATAATATGCACCGGTTGCTGCACCTGTATATTTCCTTCCTTTTCCGGAAAGCTGCGATTCATAGTAATTTATTATTGAATCAATCTTTGATTGTGATTCCATTTTAAGTTTTTCCAGCTCATAGAAATGTTCGCTTTCAATTCCTGCGAGCTGTCTTTCAAGGTCTGAAGTGTAAATTTCAAGTGTGTCAGCTTCCCTCCCAAGTATTCTTTCATTAACAAATTTACATCCAGAAAAAGTAACCAGAGCAAGTGTAAGGACGTATGCGATTTTTTTCATCACTATGAATTTAAATTAATATTGAGTTACAATTAATACAAATCTAATCAATTACAGTCTAATACAATAATTTTCAATGCATAATGAATTAACAAGCTATTAATTTAAAGGAAAACAATCTAAAATAAGGCAGAAATTCTGCGGAAAATCAATGAAAAACGAAATTGGGGACCATCAAAATGTTTTACTTTTACAATAAATTACTGATATGAATGAAATCTTTTCTGAAAATTTCATACAAGCTATCAGGGATTTTTCCTATCTTATTGAAAATGAATATCCTCGTAAGGCAATATTAAAACTGATAGGAGACCGGTATCTCCTGAATAAAACCCAGAGAACTTTACTCAACCGGGGTATAGTAAGGAAAAAGGATGCAGTTGACAGGTATAAAAAGTCGGTACATAACATAAAGGATTCCGTCCTTTTTATTGACACCTATAATGTTCTACTCATCATATCAAATTATTTGCTTGGCAGGATAGTGTTTATAAGCAATGACGGATTTATAAGGGATGCAGGCGAAACCCATGCCAAAATTAATCGTGAAAAAGTATTTATGAGATCGGTTGATTATTTAATGGAATATCTCGTAACAGCGGGTCCTTCAGAGATTGTTTTCTTCATTGATAATCCGGTTTCATATAGTGGAGACCTGGCTGAACATATACGGGGATGCCTTAAGGAGAAAAAACTGAACGGGCAAGCAATTGTGGTCAATAATCCGGATAAAGAATTGATGTTGAAAAAAGAAGGGATCATCGCAACTTCAGACTCTGAAGTAATGAATGGAGCAGATTGCAAAATTTGTGATCTTGCAGCAATGGTTTTGAACTCAAGATTTCAGCTTCAGATAATTGATCTCGGCGAAATAGTGTCAAACCAGGTCCCTGGCATCGGTGGGCATCCAGTGTGAGTCCATACCTTCCCATTTAATAGTGCAACCTATAGGATTTGTAAGTGGTACACTGATCTGCCTGCCTTCCGTAAGCTCGGTGAGTGTCCTGTCCAAATCATTGACCTTACTTCTGGACGCTTCACGGGGATTATCAAGTCCCCTGCCTGTGTAAACCAGATACCGCTTCTCATCGAAAACAAAGAAATGAGGTGTCCGTAATGCACCAAAGGCATGGGCAATGTCCTGGCTGGCGTCGAAAAGGTATAACCATGGGAATTTAAGCTGATTCATCCGTTTGACCATATTATCAAAACTGTCCTGAGGATAGGTCCTGGGACTGTTGGAATTTATGCCAACAAATCTTACTCCTTTGTCCCAAAACTTTTCCGCAGTCATCCTTGTTGTCTCATCGGATCCGAGTACATATGGACAATGGTTGCAAGTGAAAAATATAACCAGAAATTTATCCTTGAAATCACCCAGCTGATAGGTTTTTCCATCTGTTGCCGGAAGCTTGAAATCCGGCGCTTTCTCTCCAATACGTAATGTAAAAGCCATTTTTTGGATATAAAATATTAGGAGTACAAAGTTATTTATAATTATTCTAAATAGCAAATTAAATTTCATGTAATTGAGTTTAAATCACGCAATAAGCAATCCTAAGAGCAGAATTAAAGAATATTTATAACTTAACAACAGAAATGGCTTTGAAAAGGTCAGGCAGGCGCAGAAGTATTTTCACTCCATTTCGGGAATGGATAATAAGATACTTATGCATAGTTAAGCTCTTTGTTGTGCTGATAATGTTTGAATTCTGTAATCCTGCATCAGGCCAGGAGATCCGTGATACTGTGCTATTATTCTCTGGCAAGCTTATTAATGAACAGACTGGAGATCCTGTCCAACTTTCCCATATTATTAATCAGAAACGGAATTATGCAATTATAAGCGACACACTTGGATATTTCAGTATATATGTCCGGCCTAAGGATCTTTTAATAGCGACTGCAATTGGATTTTATGATTTACCTATTTATATCAGCGATTCAGTTGCGCGAATAAACATATTTCATACCTACCGTATGATCCCGAAGATCTATGCAATACCGGAGATTGACATAAACAGGCTGGGAACATATGAACAGTTCAAATATAATTTTTTGAATCTTGATCTGCCTGAGCCGGAACATCCGGCGAATCCTACTGTTTTTATAGATATTGGAAAGGGTATTGACACACTTGATATTATAGAACCTCTCAGTCTTGGAAGTCCTATAACTGCCATATATAACCTTGTCAGCAAGGAAGGGAAATCATTAAGAAAACTGAAGAAATTGCAGGAAGAGGAAGAATTCCGGAAACAGGTTGGATATAAATATAATCCTGAAATGCTTGGGAGGATAACTGGTCTAAGCGGGCCGGAATTATATGAGTTTATAAAATTCTGTAATTTTAGCAAGGGATTTATACTGAAAAGCACTGAATATGAAATCATTGAGAAAGTTCTTGAGAAATTAAAAGAATACAGAAAGAAAGAACCAAAAGATTGATATTCCAGGATTGAAAAATTATTAATAAAAGATCTATGAAATTACACTTACCGGAATATAAGGATATAGTTGAAGCACATGGCCGGATACATGAATTCGTACATCATACACCGGTTCTGACTTCAAAAAGTATCAATGCCATTTTCAACACAGAAATTTATTTTAAATGCGAAAATTTTCAAAAAGTCGGCGCTTTCAAGTTCAGGGGGGCAACGAATGCAATTCTGTCTTTGCCGAAGGGTGAAGCCAGGAAAGGGGTTGGTACACACTCATCAGGGAATCATGCAGCAGCCCTTTCACTTGCAGCAAGAATGAAAGGGATACCTGCATACATTGTAATGCCGCGGACTGCTCCTGAAATAAAGATTAAGGCAGTGAAAGGATATGGCGGTAAAATAACATTCTGTGAGCCTACCCTTGAAGCAAGAGAAAACACTATGAAAAAAGTACTGGAAGAGACCGGTGCGGTATTTATACCGCCATACAATCATTTTGATATTATTGCAGGACAGGGGACATGTGCAAAAGAACTAATGGAGGAGGTAACAAATTTAGACATTGTTATGGCACCGGTTGGAGGAGGTGGCTTAATAAGCGGTACAGCAATTGCGGTTAAGGGAATATCTCCCGAAACGAAAGTCATAGCAGTAGAACCTGCCAATGCAGATGATGCTTTTCGATCGTTCCATGCCGGGAAAATCATACCATCTGTTAACCCCAATACAATCGCTGACGGACTTTTAACCTCACTGGGACCTCTCACTTTTGAGATTATTGTTAAAAAGGTGGATGATATTATTACTGTTTCTGAATCATCCATCATTAATGCAATGAGGATGATATGGGAACGGATGAAGATCATTGTCGAACCATCTGCGGCAGTTCCCTTTGCAGCTCTGGTAGAAGGGAAAATCGATTTTCGAAGGAAACGAATCGGAATTATACTGTCAGGCGGTAATGCAGATCTTAACAAGCTGCCGTTTACTCAAGCTTAAGATAAGTGATAAGAGGATAATGGTCAGATAACTTCAGACGGGTCCTTTCAGTATAAATAGCTTTCATTTCCGGATGGTGTAAAATATAATCAATCCTTAAGGACGGGGTTATCCCGTGATAAGTATTGCTAATACCCGATCCTGCTTCAATGAAAGAATCAGACAGTCCTGACTTTATCTTTTTATATGTATAGGAGACCGGAGTATCATTGAAATCGCCGCAAACAATTACAGGATAAGGAGACTCTGCTATTTTCCCCGAGATCACATCAGCCTGTTTTGAACGCTTAACAAATGCATCCTTCAGGCGGTGAGAAATATCCAGTATTTCATCAATCTGCTGGTCATTGTACCTGAGCCTGAGACTGTCGATGAATGTGTAATTCTGTGCATTCAGATGAACTGACTGAAGGTGATTATTAAAAACTCTCACTGTGTCGCCGTTAATATTGATATCAGTATAAATGGCGGCATTAAAGGTGTTTTCAAAACGAATGATTCCTTTTCCGACAACGGGATATGAACTGAATGTTGCCATCCCATAATGGGAATTTGAATTATCGCCTAAAGTGTAGTTGACATGGCGGAATGGAGTGTTTTTTAATGATTTATAAAGCCTGGATGCCGCAAATAATCCTTTTTCCTGCACATAGTATTCCTGGAAACAGATGATATCCGGATCTTCCTCGCGGACAAACCTGAAAATACTGTCTCTTGCATCCTTATATTTTTCCCAGTTATAAATATTAAATGCCCTGACATTGAAGCTCAATACCTTTATTATCTGATTTTCTTCACGAAAGCTGCGCGTATATTTTTCACTGATCTCTTTCTTCTTAAGGAAATTGAAATTAGGTTGAACCACGCTGGTCAGTATATTCCATCCTGTGAGAATAGCTACCAGGGAGATGAGAAATTCTTTCTTTCTGAACAGAAGCCAGAATACAATCATTATAATATTAGCAATAAGGATATAAGGATAAATAAGCCCCAGAAATGCAAAAGGCCAGAATTTTGCCGGACTTACATAAATTGAAAGCTGGGATGAAATGATAAGGAGTGCGAGTATGATATTGAAATACAATATGAATTTATAAACCAGTCTCTTCAAGTCAATCTTTTTTTAAAATAAAATTGGTGTCAGTCACTAATCAGCTTTTGCTTTGTCTGAATAGAAGTTCCTTCTCATCTTTTGTCAGGCTGTCGTATCCTGATTTGGCTATTTTATCAAGAATCCGATCTATTTCAATTTGCTCATCTTTTTTTCTTTTATTAAGATCATAATCTGTCTCTGATTTCCGGTAGGAAACGCTTACTTTAGACCGTGGTTTGAATAATCCAAATACACCACTCAAAAACCGGCTCAATCCTCTTGTAATATCCCTGCCTTTTCTGTATTGCAGGGTAAACAGGTATCCGAACAGAGCGCCGCCGATATGTGCTATCTTACCACCTGTATTAATAGAAAAATCAAAAACTGATGTCACCAGGAATCCAATTATAGCGATATAAATAATTTTCACCCTTCCGAAAAATAGAAGGTAGACCGAATAGCCAGGCACATAAGCAGCGATTGACATAACAATTGCCATTACAGCTGCAGAAGCTCCAAGCGCATAGGATAATTTAAGCTGGCTGAAAAAAACCGGGAAAATATTATATACCAGGATGTACAAAAAAGCACCGGACAATCCGCCCAGAATATAAACACCGACGAGTTTTTTCCCGTCAAGATATTCAAGAAAAATCCGTCCAAACCAGTACAGCCATAACAGGTTAAACAGGATATGCAAAAAGTTTTTATGCAAAAACATGTAAGTGATCAGAGTCCAGGGTTTCCTGATAAGCAGGTGAATGTCAGCGGGTACAGCAAAGGTCAGTAAGAAGGCAGAATAGGAATCGTGGCGATTCAGGATAAAATAAAACATCTCGACAATATTGACAACAATAAATATGGCAAGATTTATATAGATCAGTCTTGTAAGACTTGATCCGGATTTAAACGTTTGCTTTATTTCGTCAACAATGCTCATGTAATTAATTAATCTCTTCTAAGACTAAATAAAACTTTCGTTCAACAAAAATAATAATTGCGTCAGTAATAATTACGGGTTGTTGATTTCCAGATTCGTATTAATATGAAGCCGAAAATCATACCACCAAGATGGGCAAAATGAGCAACGTTGCTTCCGGGCATGCTTATACCATATACCAGCTCGAGAACACCCATTGCGATGACCATATATTTTGCTTTTATCGGGAAAAAAGGGAAAAATATCAGTACCAGGGGCATATTGGGGAAGATCATTCCAAAAGCCAGTAATACACCATACACTGCACCGGATGCCCCTACAGTGGGGATATCCATTTTGGATTTGACCAGTTTATTTGCAAAATCAACAGCTTCATTCGCGTATGAGGGATTTGATGGATCAGCTGTCCAAGCCTGGATAAAATCATATAATTGAGGAGATGATTTCGGAATATTTCCTTTCAGAAAACTTGCAAATACTTCTGGTGAAGGTGTATTTGTCAGAGCTGCAACTTCTCTGACGAGAGATGATATTTCCAGGTGGGTTACAAACATATGCAATGCAGCTGCACCAAGGCCTGTAAAAAGATAATAAATTAAAAATCGCTTGCCTCCCCAGACCTGTTCAAGAACACGTCCGAACATCCATAGCATGAACATATTAAGGAAGATATGCGTTACACCGCCATGCATGAACATGTGGGTAACGAACTGGTACGGACGGAAATTTTCTGATTTAAAATAATACAGGCCAAGTTTCTCGTTCAGATCAATATTCATGGTGCGCTGGAGCACAACCATGGCAAGAAACATAAGTACGTTGATGATAAGAAGGTTCTTCAGTACCGGTGGAATACTCGCAAATCCTCTTCCTGGTGTATTCATTTTGTGAGATTTACTTGTTCTTAAATCCTGGGTTAAGAAGACCTAACGGTTGAACCTTTTTTCAATTTCATCGAAGGCAAAGATAGTAAATACGATTTTACCATCTGCCAATTGTCCCGGATTGGTGCAGTTGAATAGTTTATCGATCAGGTCTCTCATTTCTGTTTCGGACAGGATTTTCTGGTATGCAATTGATGATGCTCTTGCAATTGAAAGGGCTAACCTTTCACGTGCTTTAACTTTAATATCAGACTGGCATTGCTTAAATTCTTCGAGAAAACAATCAATCATGCTTTTTGGTTCAATTTGCTCCACATCTGCAGGAAAACCATTAATTACAATATTATTATTGCCGAGGTCACGGATATCAAATCCCAGTTGTACAAAATCATCCAGCAAATCCATCAAAATAGCATGATCTGCGGCATTCAGTTCAATTGTAGCAGGAAAAAGTTCCTGTTGGGCCAGACCTTTACTCGTCATCAGGGAATCCAGGTATTTCTCGTATAAAATTTTTTCATGGGCACGCTTCTGGTCAACTATCATCAACCCGGATTTTACAGGAACGATTATGTATCTATTTTTATATTGAATCAGTTTTACTCTGAAATCTTTCTGATCTGATTCAATCTTTGTCTGGGAATCCTGTCCGGAAATGGTCTCAGAATGTCTGATACCTTCATACAATCGCTCCCAGTTCCTTACTGTTTCCCGGTGATAAGATTCCTGTCCGGATATTCCTGATTTGTCACCGGAAAACGGATTGAATTCAGGATTGATCTGAATTTCAGGAGGTCTGACTTCCTGGTCTTTTTTAAAAATGGGGATGTCAATCACTCCGGTTGTATCAAAATCAAGGGATGGCACCATATTGTGCCTGCCGAGTGCTTCCCTTAAGGTTGACATCAGTATCTGGAAAACAGACCGTTCTTCCTCAAATTTGATTTCTGTTTTGGTAGGATGGATATTTATATCGATTGATTCGGGCCGAATATCAAAATAGATAAAATAAGTGGGAATAGTTCCCGAGGGAAGTACGGCTTCATAGGCCTCAAGCACTGCTTTATGGAAATAGGGATGCCTCATGTAACGGCCATTTACGAAGAAAAATTGTTCTCCGAAAGTTTTCCGCGAAGATTCAGGCGTGCCTATAAAACCATTGATAGTTATAATAGTGGTCTCGGTTTTTATAGGTATCAGGTTCTGATTGATGCCTTTTCCAAAAATGCCTATTATCCGTTGTTTTATATTTCCCGGAGGAAGATTATAAATTTCAGTATCGTTATGAGTCAGGATAAAATGAACCGCGGGACGTGTAAGAGAGACATGAATAAATTCGTTAATGGAGTGTTTTAATTCTATTGCATTGGTTTTAAGAAATTTCCTTCTTGCAGGTACATTATAGAAAAGGTTCTTTATCATGAAATTGGTTCCGGCAGGGCAGGAAACAGGTTCCTGGTTCTTTACAGCAGATCCGCTGATTTCAATCATTGTACCTATCTCATCTTCCGTTCTTCTTGTTTTCACAACCACTTCTGATACTGCTGCAACAGATGCGAGAGCTTCTCCGCGAAATCCAAGCGTATGAATTGCAAAAAGATCTTCAGCCCTGGATATTTTTGAGGTCGAATGTCTCTCAAAAGCCATCCTGGCGTCTGTAACAGACATTCCGCAGCCGTTATCCATAACCTGCACAAGGGTTTTTCCTGCATCCCTTATTATTACCGACAGGCTGGAAGCCCCGGCATCGATAGAATTTTCCATCAGTTCCTTTACAACGGAAGCGGGTCTCTGTATAACCTCTCCTGCTGCAATCTGGTTAGCCACCGAATCGGACAATAATTTAATAATATCTGGCATGCGTTAAAAGTATAGGAGAAGAAAGGAGATCAATAATAGGAAAAAAAATATAATTATCAGCCGGATTGTTGATTGTTTGGCGGTTTTTCTTTTACCAAGATGCCGGGAGGAAATTGAACCTCTCGTAAGTGTCCTTCTGAACTGTCCATCCGATTTAACATCCAGTTTCTGCTCAGCCTCACGGATCCTTTCCTGCATTCTTTCTTTACTTTCATTATAAAACACAGGTTCATAATGGAACTGTCTGGGTTTGGACAATTTGAAGAATCGGGGTAATGCCATGAGTTATATTTATCCGGCAAAATTATCCAAATAAATCGGGATGTCATAAAAAAAATCAATGCGAGGGGAGCGATATTTTGGATAAAAGGGGATTAAGGAATGGGGGGGGATAAATTCGAAATTTCTTTTTTCGAATTTAGTTCAAATCAGAAGTAATCCACTTAATTATTAAAAATAAATGCTTGTAAAAACTTACGCTGCCGCCGTCCACGGCATTTCAGCAACCACAATTACAGTTGAAGTCAATGTGTCCCAGGGCATTAACTTCTTCATTGTCGGTCTTCCTGATAATGCGGTGAAGGAGAGTCAGAGGCGGATTGATGCAGCGCTGAAGAACACAGGATTCGACCTGAAACACAGGAAGGTGATAATTAATCTTGCACCGGCTGATATACGCAAAGAAGGTTCAGCGTATGATCTTCCGCTGGCCATGGGAATACTTGCGGTTTACGAATTGTTGCCTGTCAGTCAGCTCGACAAGTATGTCATGATGGGGGAGCTTTCACTTGATGGCACCCTGCAGAAGATCAGGGGAGCATTGCCGATAGCTATAAATGCCAAAGAGAAAGGATTCAAAGGTCTTATAGTTCCTGCTGAAAATGCAAAGGAGGCGGCAGTGATAAAGGGGATAGATATTTATGGCATGACGAATATCACGGAGGTCACAGCTTTTCTTTCAGGTCAGGAGACTTTCCATCCAGTTCAGGTTGATATTGAAAAAGAGTTTTACTTGAATTTAAATCACTATGACAACGATTTTTCAGAGGTGAAAGGGCAGGTAAAAGTTAAGAGAGCGCTGGAGATTGCAGCTGCTGGTTCACATAATTTACTTATGATTGGCCCGCCAGGGTCCGGTAAGACTATGCTTGCAAAAAGGCTGCCCGGGATACTCCCTCCTCTTTCACTTGAAGAAGCGTTAGAAACAACAAAAATTCATTCCGTTGCCGGGAAGATAGAACATAATTCTTCACTTGTGACCAGGCGTCCTTTCAGGGATCCTCATCACACAATTTCTGACATCGCAATGGTCGGGGGAGGTGTTTATCCTCAGCCCGGAGAGATTTCCCTTGCTCATAACGGTGTTTTATTTATGGATGAGTTACCCGAATTTAAACGTAATGTTCTGGAGGTACTTCGTCAGCCTCTGGAGGGACGTATGATTACCATTTCAAGGGCAAAATTTAGCATAGAATACCCATCAAGTTTTATGTTGGTGGCGTCCATGAATCCCTGTCCATGCGGATTTTATAACCATCCTGAAAGAGAATGTATATGTCCGGCCGGGGCAGTGCAAAAATATTTAAGCCGGATCTCAGGCCCCTTACTGGATAGGATTGATATTCATATTGAAGTAGTGCCTGTGCCATTTGATAAGATGTCGCAGTTGCAACCTGCAGAGACAAGCAGCACCATACGGGAAAGAGTGGTCAAAGCACGGAAGATACAGCAACTGAGATTTTCAGGCCACAGGAATATCCATTGCAATGCACAGATGTCTTCGAAGTTGATGAATACTTATTGCCGTCCTGATCAGGCCGGGCTTTCCATACTGAAAACAGCCATGGAAAAACTCAACCTGTCGGCAAGGGCATATGACAGAATCTTAAAAGTATCACGAACAATTGCAGACCTGGATGAAAGCGACTATATTAAATCTTACCATATTTCGGAAGCAGTGAATTACAGGAATCTCGACAGGGAAGGGTGGGGAGGATAAAGAGGTTCTCAGTTATCGGTTCTCAGTTTTCGGTTCTCAGTTGGTGTAGGTGGGGGGGTATGAAAGAGGTTCTAACCTGCCTACCGGCAGGCAGGGTTCCAAGTTCAGAGTTCCAAGTTGTTGTGAATGAATGGTATGTGAGCAGAAAGATTTAGGGACAAAGTTTATTTTGAAAGAAATTTTGAAAAATAAAATATTATTCTGAAATTTGTAATTCTAAAATAATGCGTGTGATCTCCAAAAAGGCTATACGTGAATTTACATTTAATCACCCCCAGAGTAAAGTTGCTCTAAGCCGTTGGTTCAAGAAGATGAAAAAGTCAAATCCTGAAAAAGTGAATGACATCATAGGTTTGTTCAAGGGCGCAGATTATGTTGGTAATAATCGGTTTGTATTTAATATCTGTGGAAATAAATATCGACTTGTTGCTTTAATGATTTTTTGCAAAAAGAAAGTTTTTATCAGGT
>JBGPAO010000002.1:0-46282 GCA_041480755.1 Bacteroidia bacterium | reverse complement strand
CCTAAACTGGATATCATACTCATGAACATTCACGAATACCAGGCAAAATTAATTCTTAAACAATTTGGAGTCCCTGTTCCGCCAGGAATTGTGGCTGTTTCTCCAGAAGAAGCAGTCAATGCTGCAAGGCAGATCCAGGAATCAACCGGTACTCAGACCTGGGCAGTTAAGGCACAGATACATGCAGGCGGGAGAGGCAAAGGAGGAGGTGTGAAGATTGCAAAAACCATACAGCAGGTCAGTGATTACGCCGGTGAGATTATTGGGATGAACCTGGTGACTCACCAGACAGGCCCGGAAGGGAAAAAAGTATCCAAAGTTCTTATTGAAAAGGGGATTTATTATGAGGGAGAAACCGATATCCGCGAATTCTATATCAGCCTTTTACTGAACAGAGCGACCAGCAGGAATACATTTATGTATTCCACTGAAGGAGGCATGGATATAGAGAGTGTTGCGGCAAAAACACCCCAACTGATTTACCGGGAAGAAATAGATCCGTCAATTGGATTTCAGCCATTTCAGGCACGCCGGATATCCTATAACCTGGGCCTGGATGGGGAACCGTTTAAGAGAATGATAAAGTTTCTGAATGCCCTTTATGATGCATACATTGGAGCCGATGCATCACTTATTGAGATAAATCCGGTAGTTAAAACATCCGATAACATGATCCTGGCGGCAGATGCGAAAATCAAACTTGATGACAATGCGCTGTTCAGGCATCCTGATTATGCTGCAATGCGTGATATAACTGAAGAAGATGAATCGGAAGTGGAAGCAGGAAAGTATAACCTGAATTTCATCAAACTTAATGGAAATGTCGGCTGCATGGTTAACGGTGCCGGCCTTGCCATGGCTACCATGGATATCATTAAATTATCAGGCGGAGAACCGGCCAATTTCCTGGACGTGGGCGGTTCGGCAAATGCAAGCACTGTTGAAGCAGGATTCCGGATCATACTCAGGGATCAGAATGTAAAAGCAATATTAATTAATATTTTTGGCGGCATTGTCAGATGCGACAGAGTTGCACAGGGCGTTGTGGATGCCTATAAATCGGTCGGCAATATCTCTGTACCGGTTATAGTAAGACTTGAAGGAACTAATGCACAGGAAGGCAGATCACTGTTAGATGAATCGGGACTGAAAGTATTAACTGCTGTTTCACTCCAGGAAGCTGCCGATCTTGTAAAGAGTTCTTTTTAATTCCGCCCAGCCGCAGAATCCTTTTATTGAATACCTCTGAACCATAAAATATTCCCATTTACATTTCCGTTCAGATTATGGCACAGAAGTTGTTTTATCAGGTGTAAATAATTTTGAATGTTTAAAAAAGCGATTATACCCGTTTGGTTAATGCTCTTCAGCCTGGTAAGTCATGCCCAGGATTCGGTGAAAACATCCAACGATATTTATGTAGCCAGGGCTGAAATAATCAATGGTGATACCATCTGGGTTGCTGATCTGGACGAAGTGTATATTTTCCCGGAGAAGACTTTTGAAAACTTACACCAGAAAAGAAAGTATAACAGGTTGATCCTGAATGTTAAGAAAGCTTATCCATGGGCAAAACTGGCAGGCCAGATGATGCAGGATGTAAATGATCATTTGCTTACCCTTACAACAGAAAAGGAACAAAATGAATATTTAAAACAGGTAGAAAAAGATCTTCTCGATAATTATACAGAAGAAATAAAAAAATTAACGGTCACCCAGGGTAAAATTCTTGTTAAACTTGTTTACAGGGAAACCGGGGATACTTCTTATGAAATACTCGAGCTCTACAGGGGCAAATTCACTGCTTTTTTCTGGCAGGCACTTGCCAGGCTGTTTGGATCTAACCTTAAACTGGATTATGATCCTTTTGGAGAAGACAGGCTGATTGAGGAAATTGTCCTGCAAATTGAACACGGACAGCTATAAAATGAAAAGGACTTTTATTGCAATTAAGATCCATCCAGGTGAGAAAATGCGGGAGATCCTGGATTATTTCAAACAAAGCCTGTCGCAGGAAAAAATCAAATGGGTTGATCCTGGAATTATGCATATAACAATTGCATTTCTGGGAGATACCGATGAGAAAATAATCCCCTCCGTTTCTGATGCAATAAAACAAATATCACTCAACCATCCTCCGTTTGAGCTGATATTCAGGGGTGCCGGCATTTTCAGGAATCTTCGTGATCCGAGGGTGATCTGGATAGGAACTGAAACAAATCCTGTAATGCAAAGTGTCAAGGCAAACCTGGATAATGAGTTATCACGATTCGGATTTGAAAAAGAGACAAGGGAATTCAGGCCTCATCTGACACTTGGACGGATTAAATGGATGAAAAACATTTCTGCACTGGAAGAAGCAATAAACCTGTATAAAGATCAGGAAGTTCAAAAGGAATCCATCAATGAGCTGATCTATTATGAGAGTATTCTTAAGCCCGAAGGACCATTGTATATGCCGATAATAAGCCTGCCGCTCTTAAAAAAATAACGGTAATCATCACAATGCGTTATTAAACATGCTTTCCGCTGAAGATCTTTACAATGGTATAAATCATGATCTGGAAGTCGACAAAAAGCGACATGTTTTCTATGTAAATCAGGTCGAATTCCAGTCGCTTGATCATCTGTTCAACGTTCTCAGCATAACCGAACCTAACCTGCCCCCATGAGGTAATGCCGGGCTTGACTTTATGAAGATGTACATAATGGGGTGCCTTTTTGACGATCTTATCGATAAAGAATTGCCTTTCAGGCCGCGGGCCGACCAATGACATTTCACCCTTAATCACATTCCGGAAGTTAGGAATCTCGTCTAGTTTTCTTCTCCTCAGGAAACGGCCAAATGATGTCAGGCGGGGATCATTCTTTTTTGTCAGTTCAGGTCCATTTGTTTCAGCATTCTCACACATGGAACGAAATTTATAAAGTATAAAAGGTTTCCCATAACGGCCGATTCTTTCCTGCTTTAAAAATACCGGGCCTTTCGAGGTAGCTTTTATGCCAATGATTATGAACAATATTAAAGGGCTTAAAAGTATTAATACAAGGACTGAGAATAAAATGTCTATAATTCTTTTAAGGTTGTACTGCCAGTGAGGCATCAGTTCACGGGAAATGGTTATCAGTGGTGCCCCGTAGATTGTTTCTATCTTGACTTTCCCGGTCAGTATATCATGAAGATCAGGTATAGCTTTAATTATTACGCTGCACTCGTGAAGGACATTTATTATCTTGTTAATCTCCTGATGCTCTGATGATTCGAGAGCGATAATGACTTCTTCAACGTTGTTTTTTCTTACTATCTTTTTCAGATCTGAAAACGCTCCCAGTTGAGGTATATAAAGGTCAAGCTGATTTTTCTTTCCGTCTCCTACCGGAACAAACCCGATAATCTTATTGCCGGCAGCTGATTCCGGACGCTCAAGCTCTGAATATATTTCAAACGCCTTATCACTGCTTCCAACCAGGAGAGTATTGAATGTGATGATTTTCTTCCTGATTTTCTTTTCTGTACTGGCGGTAATGATATACCTTGGTATATATGTCAGTATGAAATACAATAAAAAAAGCACCAGGAAAGATGAATAATAATTTTTATAAGAAACAATGACATCATCTAGAATGAGAGCAAAGAATAATATGGTAACTCCAACAATGCTGAATATAAAGGTCTGACCGAATTCATCTAACCGCGATTTGTGAAAAGGATCCCTATAAAAACCTGACAGATAATACAAAGCGGCCCAGAATAGTGGTATTATCATAATTCCAAGGAAGAAATTAAGTCCAAGGTCGAGGGGTATTTTGTAACCAAAAATATGCGGTTCTAAAAGGGTTTTCCGGTAAATATAAAATAATGACCAACTCAGAGCTGCGGCACCAATATCAGAAAGGAGGTAGCGAATCGCGTAATGTTTTTTATTCACCTATTAATTATTAAGTGAAATAAATCAGAATGAATTTATGATGCCATGAAGTTAGACAAAAATCAGGAGAATTCCATTTCAGGCTGGATACAGATCATGACAGATTTTCTCAAGGATCTTTCGGGAGATGAAATAAGTCTGGTAGCCGCTTTCAGATTGACTCAGATGGAAAGTATTTGTAAGTATATTTTCTGCGAAACCGGATAATTCGTCATCCAATGGATGGTTCCCTGAAACATTTATCAGTCCGGATGACAGGTTACGTTTTGAATCTTCGAACCCGGCGAAGCTCACCTGGCAGGCGGCAAAGTCAATATCAATATGCTGGTTTGCCTGGTGTACCCTGCAGATAAACCTGTCTGCTTTTGCGTACCTGCTGGACGTTACGTTAGCCACACAGCCATTATCGAATTCGATCCTCGCATTTATTACATCAGGAAGGCCGTTATTCATAGGAATACTTACTGCCTGCACTTTCTTCATGCCTGTCTGGTTAATGCAAACTGCAGGTTGTACGCACTTATGAATTGAATCAATTAAAGGCTCAGAGATATCTGCGGATTCATTTCGGATTTCAAGCAGGACAGGATTCCTTATATATTCAAGGGCAGCCTGCATGGCAGAATGGTACTGCACTGTCTGTATTACCTTGAATATGACATTGGCTTCCTCAGAAAGTTTAAATAAATGATCGACAGATTCGTAATCAAGATTCAGAGGATTGCCTGCAAGTATGTGCCTGGAATGCTTTAAAGCGAGGATAATAAGATTATGTACCTCAGCGGTTATTCTTGGGAAGATCAGGGCTTCGGAATTATTCAAAAACTCTCTGTATTCTTTCAGCCGGGAAATGTCTGTCTGAATACTCTCCCCTGAGGATTCCACAGGCTGAAGATGATAAAGTCCCGACAAAGAAAAATCATGGGATCGGCTGATTGCATCTGCATAAATATCTGAATCAGATGCATTATCAATTAATCCGACTTTAATCATTAATAATCAGAGTTTTTGCAAACTTATACCATTTAGCGACCTTAATTTTATTTTTTTTTCAACTACTGGACAAATTCTGTTGATAAAGTTAAATTTGTACTGCGTCATGATGATCAATATGGAAGACACATTCAGGCATAAAGGTTTGCGCAGGAAGCTGGTCGAAACAGTTAGGAGTAAAGGCATTACAGATGAAAATGTACTCAATGCCATCAATACGGTGCCCCGTCATCTTTTTATGGACAGCAGTTTTATTAATTTTTCATACCAGGACCAGGCCTTCCCGATCGGGGCCGGGCAGACCATTTCCCAACCTTATACTGTAGCTTTTCAGACTGAGCTTCTTGAGATTAAGTCTAATGATAAGATCCTTGAGATCGGTACCGGTTCGGGTTATCAAACAGCAATATTGCTTGAATTGGGTGCACGGGTTTACACCATTGAACGCCAGCGGGAACTATTTCTTAAGGCACAGGACCTTCTGGGGCAGCTCGGGTATAAACCACATTTCTTTTTCGGCGACGGGATGGAAGGGAAGCCTGCATATGGTCCGTATGATAAAATACTGATTACGGCGGCAGCAGACAAGGTCCCTGAAAAACTGCTTCAGCAATTGAGGATCGGAGGGATAGTCGTTGTTCCGGTTGGCGGACGGTTTTCTCAATCAATGATAAAAATTGTCAAAGAATCAGATACAGAATATAAAAAAACAAGCCATGGTGCATTTGTTTTTGTCCCGTTACTAAAGGGTACTGAAGGTTGAACCTATAATTTCAGGCTGATGATCAATGTAAGGATTCTCGTTTTTAATCCGTTCCGTGAAAATACCTATGTAGCCTCAGATGATACAGGCGAATGCATTATAATTGATCCGGGCTGTGAAAATACGAGGGAGCGGGATATGCTGAAATCTATGCTGACAAAGTGGGGTCTTACGCCAGTGAAGATTATTAACACTCATTGTCATATCGACCATATCCTGGGCTGTGCATTTATAAAGAATACTTATTCAATACCTCTCCTGGTGCACAAACTTGAACTTCCTTTACTGGCCAATGCTGCACAGCAGAGTGCGTTTTTTGGCCTTGAATCAGGCGATCCTGTTGAACCTGATACTTTTGTTGAGGAAGGAGACTCTGTTAAGTTTGGTGAATCGGAGTTTAGTGTGCTTCATATACCAGGACATTCCCCCGGGGGCATTTCACTTTTCTGCCGCCAGGAAAAAATTGCATTTACTGGAGATACGCTGTTCCAGGGAAGCATCGGAAGATCTGATCTGCCGGGAGGTAATCATAACCTGCTGGTTAAAAGTATCAGGGAAAAGCTGCTTACCCTTGAGCCGGCCACTGTCATTTATCCAGGTCATGGGCCTGAGACAACAGTTGCAGAAGAAAGCAGAAACAATCCATTTCTTATTTGAATGTATTTTTCAACATATCAAAATTCTCAGCCCGAATAAAACTTAATGCTATATTTGGGCTCATTCGTATTTTACGAAATAAGCCACAAAATCCTGAAAATTATTATAACTATTAAACCAATTCTAATGTCATCAACAGATTTTTCGAGCAGGCATCTTGGCCCGAGGGAATCAGAAATACCGCGGATGCTCAAAAAGATCGGAGTTCAATCAATGGACGAACTTATCAGGAAAACTATACCTGCTTTCATACTTAATGAACAGCCGTTGAAACTTCCTGATGGGATGAGCGAATACGAATACCTTGACAACCTGAGAGCAATTGGTGCGAAAAACAAATTATTCAGAACATACATTGGTTTGGGCTATTATAATACTTTTCTGCCCCCGGTAATCCAGAGAAATATTCTTGAAAACCCGTCATGGTATACTTCATACACGCCTTATCAGGCCGAGATTTCGCAGGGGCGCCTGGAAGCGCTGCTGAATTTCCAGACGATGATCATGGAACTGACCGGGATGGACATAGCTAATGCATCTTTGCTGGATGAACCAACAGCGGCGGCAGAGGCGATGATAATGATGTTCAATGCCCGTTCCCGTGAAATGATTAAGAGGGGGGCCAATAAATTTTTTGCTGACAAAAATATTTTTCCCCAGACCCTGGATCTCCTTAAAACAAGGTCGAAACCATTAAATATTGAGCTTGTTACAGATGACTGGAGGAAATGGAAACTGACTGATAAATTTTTTGGTTTAATTCTTCAATATCCGGCGGCTGACGGGAAAGTAATGGATTACAGCAGCTTCCTGGGATCGGCACATTCCCTTAATATTGTTTCATGCATTGCTGCCGATTTGTTGAGTCTGGCACTGCTTAAGCCTCCCGGGGAATGGAATGCGGATATTGTTGTCGGCTCAACACAAAGATTCGGTCTTCCGATGGGATACGGTGGTCCGCATGCAGGTTTTTTTGCAACAAGGGAAACATTTAAAAGAAGTATGCCGGGAAGGATTATTGGAGTTTCAATTGACCGGCACGGGAAACCTGCACTGCGAATGGCGCTTCAAACCAGGGAGCAACATATAAAGCGGGAAAAAGCGACTTCAAATATTTGCACTTCACAAGCGCTTCTGGCGATAATGTCGGGGATGTATGGTGCCTGGCACGGACCGGATGGATTGAAAAAAATTACCACACGAATTCATTCGCTGACGGTAATGCTTTCTGAAAAACTCAGGGAGCTTGGGTATTCACAGGATAACCAGGAATTCTTTGACACCATCAATATTAAAATGCCTCAACTGGTTCATTCAGAGTATATTAAAAAGCTTGCAAGGGAAAGAAAGATAAATTTCCATTTTCCTGACGATAACAGGGTGCAGTTAAGCCTGGATGAAACAACGACAGTCAATGATATAAAAGATATCCTTGAGATCTTTGCTGTTCCTGTCGGCAGGAAGTACAGTCCGCTTTCATTTGATCCTGGCAAAACCACTGTCAGCAAGGACAACCGCAGGTCATCGGAATTCATGAAACAAAAGGTATTCAACAGGTATCATTCCGAGACTGAAATGATGAGGTATATTAAGAAGCTTGAGCGCAGAGATTTCTCTCTTACTCATTCCATGATCTCACTGGGTTCTTGCACAATGAAGCTGAACGCTGCTGCGGAAATGTTCGCATTAAGCTGGCCGGAATTCGGGAACCTGCATCCATTTGTGCCCATAGATCAGGCTGAAGGATACCAGGAGCTGATTAATGATCTTGGAAAGGACCTGAAAACGATTACAGGTTTCAGTGAGATATCGTTTATGCCAAATTCGGGTGCTGCAGGTGAATACACGGGACTTCTGGTCATCCGTGCCTATCATGAAAGCCGGAATGAAAACCACAGGAATATTTGTCTCATCCCGTCTTCAGCCCACGGAACAAATCCTGCAAGTGCTGTAATGGCCGGCATGCAGGTTATTGTTGTTAAATGTGATGAGAAAGGAAATGTCGACCTGGATAACCTGAAGGCTCTGGCAGAGGAACATAAGTCTGACCTGGCGGCATTCATGATCACTTATCCTTCAACGCATGGTGTTTTTGAAGAGCAGATCAGGGATATGATAAAGATTATCCACGATTGCGGCGGACAGGTCTATATGGATGGAGCGAATATGAATGCGCAGGTGGGACTGACAAATCCTGCCCTGATTGGAGCGGATGTCTGCCATTTGAATCTTCATAAGACTTTTGCCATACCTCATGGAGGGGGAGGTCCGGGCATGGGGCCGGTTGTTGTTGCTGAACACCTGGTGGAATTTCTCCCGACCCACCCGCTGGCTGAGACAGGTGGCGTAAGGGGAATCCCGGCAGTATCAGGTTCACCATGGGGAAGCGCTTTGATCCTGACAATCTCACATGCCTATATCATGCTTATGGGTGGCAGTGGACTGACTGATGCTACGCGCGTTGCAATACTTAACGCTAATTATCTGGCAGCCTCGCTTAAAGAATATTACAGCGTACTCTATACAGGGAAGAATGGATTTGTAGGTCATGAAATGATACTTGAATGCAGGAATTTCAAGCAGCTGGCAGATATCACCGAAGCAGACATAGCCAAGCGTCTTATGGACTATGGTTTTCATGCTCCAACTCTCTCGTTTCCGGTTCATGGAACACTTATGGTAGAACCAACCGAGAGTGAATCACTTTATGAGCTTGACAAGTTTGCCGAAGCACTAATGTCAATCCATCGCGAAATCATGGAGATAAAAGATGGAAAGGCCGATCCTGCTGACAATGTACTAAAGAATGCCCCGCATACCGCTGAAGAGATAGCTTCCGGGAGCTGGACCCATACTTACAGCAGGGAAAAAGCCGCCTATCCACTCTCCTGGATCGCTGACAACAAATTCTGGCCTTCGGTGGCGAGAATTGATGATGCTTATGGGGACAGGAATCTGGTATGCTCGTGTTCGGCCCTTGAAGCCTGAAGCATGGGGCGAAGAGCTAAGAGCGAAGAGCGAAGAGCTAAGAGCGAAGACTATTGGAGCTTTAGACTTTTACGGAAGGCTGTGATGCGTTTGCTGAGAAGGTCAAGTTCCCTTAGCCTTTGTGATTTTATTTCTTCGCTGATATAATGTTTAAACCATAGTACAAATATGATATTTGCACATTCAAAGACAGATCTTCTTGAATAGTTTAGAAATACTCCAAATTCTTTATCCGAAAAGGATCCTGAACCTTCAGCTATATTGTTAGTAATGCTGAGAGCTGCGTCTCTTAGCTGATTGGAAAATCCAAACAGTCTCTTCTGTTCCATGAAATCAGCAATATCCAGAAGTTTAATCGTCACTTCAATAGCGAATTTCCAGATTTCCAGATTTTCAAATCTAAAGGTTGACATTTTTATATTATTTAATATGACTTTTAATCCAGAGTATTAACTCAAATCGCTTTCTTTACACATGTTATAAAACATATTACAATTATTGGCTCTATGCACTAAGCCCTCTGCTCTTTGCTTTTGGCTCTTAGCTCTCTGCTCTCCGCCCTCAGCTCTTAACTCCATGAAAAAAAAAATCCCTTCGACTTACGATAATTCGATGTTTCTGACATTAATGTTTAGCGATAGTTTATTTCTATAACCAAAAAACTACAAAAATGAAAAAAGGCATTAACAAAGTGACCCTTGTCGGTCATGTGGGTGACGAACCCAAAGTCAATAACATCAATGACTCAACAAAAGTTGTAAGGTTTCCGCTTGCTACTAACGAGATCTTTGTAGACAAGAATGGAGTTGAGGTTCAGAAAACAGAATGGCATACAGTGGTTGCCTGGAATAAAAGGGCAGGAGTTATAGAGGATTATGTGAAAAAAGGCGATGCACTCTATGTTGAAGGCAAGATCCAGACCTCAAACTGGGAGGATAAAGACGGTAATAAAAGAAAATCAATCGAAATCCTGTGCGATGATTTCCTGTTTCTTTCACCAAAAAACAGGAAAACACCTGAGGAGTGATTGGGACAGAGATTATCGTGCGAAGGGTATTATCATGGTTTTTATTCCACAGTAAATGTACAGTGACCTTCGAGGATAGATCCCTGTTCAGAAATGCCCCTGATAAGTATAATATACTCTCCTGTATTATCTGAAGTGAAAAACTCACATGAAATAGTTTTATCCGGACTTCCCTTCAGAGCAGGATTCCAGTACATGGTATTTCTGAAATCAGGAATTCTTTCATTTGCTGTTGAACCGGAATAATCAGGAAAGGTTATATCTTTCTGAGGTTCATATGTTCTAAAATCGAAGAAGTATGAATTCTCTGGCAGGTCTATTCCTGCCATATCACCTTTTTTAGATAAAATACTGATTATCCCTCCAAAGCACATATTGGCCCTGACATAGGTAGCGTTAATTACTTCGATCTGGCGCATATATTCAGGTGAGATCTTTAATAAATTATTTGCATTAAAAACCGGAACAAAATCCAGAAGAATAAGCGGTTCATAAAATGCAAGGTCAGGTTGATCTCCTTTCATGATAAAATTTGAGCGTTCTCTTCTTTTAATTATTGAAACAGAGGGTATCAGTTCAAGGAAGAATTCTTCGAGTGTCGGTAATTTTACATAATCATTCGGATTATAAGTAAAAATGGGATCTCCATAGAAAAAATTGTTTTTTGGACTGACAATGGTACTGTCAGCAGGAAGATCCCGGGCTTCCATGTATGCTTTGTCAAGTTGCATATTAAACATGATTTCCCTTGCAATATTTATTTTTTCTGCAGACAAAATAAATGGTGTCAGTGGCAAATCAATAATATCGGTTGAAAAATCATTATCAATAAGTATTTCAACAGGATCTTCATCTTTCGTTTTGGTCCCGATAAAAAAATTTCTCGGCTCATGCCAGTCGGGTAATGAAAAAAGAAACCTGCCCTGCTGTTCGGTCAGGTATCCGATATAATATGGATTTTCTCCCAGCGCTGATAAATGGACTTCAGAGTATGCAGAGGGAATATTCAGATTCTTTTTAATTATGCTGCCGGAAAGAGAGATACCTTTAATCTCTGGATAAAATTTAATTTCTGCAGGAATCTCATGTTCTTTATAACTGCTTAAATCCAGTCCATAGATATTTGAGTTTGCCGCGCCGGGTTTTATTACAGACACACAATATCCATCAGGAGATATCAATGTTTCATCAGGCATTTCAATATTAAGGATAACTTTTTTTCTTTTTTTATATGTTTCCTGTGAAGTGTAACATTTTATCACGTCATTAATCACACTTTTTTCATATGTATTTAGATGGTTTTTTAAGTCCTCTGAAACTTCCGGATCAGCGGTTTCTTTTTTTCAATTTCATAATATACATTATGAACAGGAGGGCAGGGAAGCATTGTTTCATATAGTGATTCATATACCGAGCCTGCGGAAATCACTCTTAATTTATATTTCCTGCCGGTTTCTAAAAAATCCTGATCTATCCATTGTTCATAAAGCCCGGGCTCGCTTTCATAAAAATGAATTGTATTTCCTGAATCATCAATTACCTCAACAGTGCAGTTCTGTATTGGGGTGTTCTCTGGAGATTCGTATGAGACTGATCGAGAGACATGTATATAATGATAGCCCTCCTTGTCAGTCAAAGTCCCGTCAATTATAATTGAATTCTGCTTATCATTGATCTCAGGATAGTATGGATCAATACAACCTTGCGTCAAAGTGATTATTAATAATAAAAGCAATATGGTTTTATTCACTTGCATAGTTGCCTAGCTTAAAATTCCAGGAGATGGTGACTATCTGCGTACCGAAAACTGACATCTTATAACCGTTAATTTTACCATTCTCGATTTAAAGAAAACCGAATAGGCATTCTTTCTGCCTGTCAGATTGTAAATATTAATCATCCAGTAACTATGAGCAATCTTTCTGGCTTTGAGAGTACCTTCAAAATTTATTGAAAAATCTTTACGGAAGTAATCGGGAATTCTGTATTCATTTCTTAAAGAATAATTTATAAAAGGCTGATCATTGATATAATAAATAGATAAGGGATAAGTAACAGGCCGGCCTGTTGAATAAACTACATTGGATGAGAAACTTAAACGGCGATTTGTGTGATAATTCATAATCAGGTTAAAGGAGTGAGGTTTATCATAATTTGCAAGGTATGGATAACCGGAATTGATTTTTCCCCATGGGTAGTATCCATTTATCAGGACTTCTGAATGCGAATAAGCATAAGAAACCCAACCACTCAGTTTCCCTGCATTTTTCTTTACCATCATCTCAATACCGTATGCGGACTGATTTCCCTGTAATAATTCCGTTTCAATATTTTGTGTGGTAAGGAAACCTGCCCCATCTTTGAAATCAACAGCATTATGAATCTTTTTATAGTATAATTCGACAGAGGTATTCAAATCAGTAAGAGGAAAATCCTTATAGAAACCGGCTGACACCTGGTCAGAGAAGGGCGGCTTAATATAATAGTCACACAGTTTCCATTGATCAGTCGGTGATATTGCAATAGTATTGCTGAGCATAAAAAGATATTGCCGGATCCGGTTATAAGATATTTTCAGAGAACTATTTGTTCCGGTACTGTAATTGATTGCCCCTCTTAGTTCCGGCCCGGAATATGTCTTAATTATTTCTCCCTGCTTGAATATCAGACTGTCATTGATGTTAAGTTCATTTTTGGGACCGTCTGCATAATATTTATAAACAGTTCGGGGTCCCAGCAATGCATAGAAACTGTAACGTAATCCGCCATAAATGGTAAGTCTGGGTAATAGTTTGATCTCATCACTGAAATAAATGGCACTTTCAACGCCTGTTTCATTTCCCAGTACGACCGGGACTCTTAAAGATTCATCTCCTGAAGGCAGAATATTCCCTCTCATAAGGCCATATATGATTGAATTCCCTCCAAATGTCACAGTTTGTTTCTCTCCAGGGTACCATATAAAGTCGGTTTTGAATTCATAATGATTTATCGCGTATTTCTGACTGTAAGCTGTTGGAGGGAAAACATTATCGACTGCATTAAAAGAATATTTACCATAAACTGCGGTTAGATCTGCTAAAAGGGACGAGGAAAAAAGATGCCGCCATTCCATTGATCCGCCAAGATTTGAATATTGATACTTATTTATGGCAGCGAGGGAAAAACGATCATAGGAATAATACAAAAAACCTTTTAAAAGATTTTTGTCATTAATCTCTGAGTTGATTTTAGCTGTAAAGTCATGAAATGATGCATCACTGTTCTGATATCCGGATCTTCCAGTCTTGACAAAAGCCAATCAGAATAAGTGGAACGGGCACTAATAATAAACGAACTGTGTTCTTTTTTCAAAGGTCCCTCTATTGCAATATGACCGGTAACAGGACTAATGCCTCCCCTGGCTGAGAACTTCTTATTATTTCCCTGTTTAGTTAAGATATCAAAAAATGATGCAAGCCTGCCGCCATATTTTGCCGGCACATTACTCTTGTAGAAACTGAAATCTTTAATAATATCAGGACTAAAAGCAGAAAAAAATCCAAAAAGGTGAGACGGATTGTAAACCGGGATTTTGTTTATATAAAAAATGTTCTGGTCTGCAGGACTTCCCCGTACATTTATTCCAGATGATCCCTCTCCCACACTCTGGATGCCAGGGAGTAATTGAACGACTTTCAGAACATCTTTCTCACCCATAACCATTGGAATTTCTCTAATGGTTTTTATATCCAGCCGTTCATATCCCATTTGCATACCACGCACATTCTGGTAAAGGTCAGCTTTAACGACAACTTCATGGATCGGAATTATTTTTTTCTCCATCGGGATGTTCAGTTGTCCATTTGAATGAACCTGCAAGAAATACCTGATTTCTTTCATTCCCAGACAGCTTATTATTACACTGTATTGCCCGGGAACCAGAACCAGGTTGAATTGTCCGTTAATATCTGTAGCCGCACCTGTTTTTAATTCTTCAACATAGATATTAGCTCTTATCAAAGGCTCACCGGATTCTATATCCCATAATTTACCACTAATGGCAGCCTTTCCATGAATATTATCCCCGTCTTCTTTTCCAATTACAATGGTTTCAGCTGCCCTGGGAGCCCTGCCTTCAATATATTTCTTTTCAATTTGTGTCAATTCTTTCTCGTCTGATTCCCCATCAGGTACGAGAAGTTGATTAAAGGATTGGTAATAAGGAAGTTCAGAAATGAGTTCGAGATTCCGGGTTATGAAAACGTTTTTTTGATCATCTATATAGAAGTACAGCCCTTTGTCAGGAAGGTATTTAACCAGAACATTGGCAAGTGAAATGTTATCTCCTGATACAGTAATCGTTATACCGGAAATCCATTCCTCAACATAATAAAAATGACCACCTGATTTCGTTTCGATATCACTGACAAACTGATCAAACGTAGTATTTTGAAAATCTCCGGAGAAAAAAATATCAGGATCACCGGCGCTCCACGAAAGGCAGGACAAGCTGAACAACATTGCTATTAAATGACTGTTTATCAATTCCCCGCAATTATTTCGTTGCAAAAATCCATAAGCTGCCGGATTTTTATTTCAGTGTCATTTCTGATCCACATTTTATTTGATTTCAGGTATTGTATTATTTTCTTATGGTATTGCGAAGGAAATAATTTTATAAAAGATTTTCTGCCACTGAAAGAGCAGAGTTTGTTATCAATGACAAGATATGATACTTTCCTTTCGGGCGAATACTTATAAAAGCTTTGAACCGATGAACCTTTTTGAAGATCCTTCTTCCAATAGTACAGGCAATAAATATTGCCACGGGAAACAACCTGATAAAAACGCGGCTCAGTTTCAGGAAAAGTGTATTTCCTGAATAACCTGCCATCCATTTCAAATTCATCAATAAACTCTTTGATAAGAATAATCTTATCCGGATTTCCTGTGAAATAGGGGTATTGCAGAATAATCTCCTGGTTACATATATCATATTTTATTTCCACATCCCTGTAGATCAGGTCATTTATGATCAAATTTCCCTTATAAAAGCTGTTTTCGCCAAGAAAAGGATGACCTTCTGCCGAGGGATACAAATTAACATATCTGATTCCATTTATCAGATTGTAATCCGCTCCATAGAATTGATTAAAATATGATTTCCATTTCAGGACATTTGAATCAGTTATACCGGTTGACTGGGAATAATTATATTGAAGAATAAACAAATCCAGAAAAATGAAAATATTCCTTAAGGTTATTTTCATGAAAAATTTGCAAAAAAAATAAACCATCCTGGAGAGAATAATTGTTCAATATTACAAAGTTACCCTTTTTTTGAAGATTGATTATTTCTATATTAGGTCCATAATCGAAAACAGGTTTAAATGAAAAAGTCTGGAATTCTTTTAATGCTTCTTTCTGCATCGTTAATTTTATCCTCCCAGGACCAGGATTCGCTTCTGATTAAAAGAATATTTGATCAAGCTTTATCCAGCAGGATTGCTTACGAGAATTTAAGGTACCTGTGTAAAAATACAAAAGGAAGAATTTCTGGTACACCTCAGGCTGAGGCCGCTATTGAATATACCCGGCAGGTTATGCTTGATATGGGATTAGACACAGTATTTCTACAGGAACTTATGGTAAAAAGATGGGTAAGAGGTGACCGGGAATTTGCAGCAGTTAGCTCACATGTCTCAGGAAATCATGAACTCACCATTTCAGGACTTGGCACATCGGTAGGAACAAGTGATGAAGGTATAACCGCCAGGATTATAGAAGTAAAAACTTTTGGAGATCTCGAAAAGCTGGGCAAAGAAAATGTCAGCGGTAAGATTGTTTTTTTCAACAGGCCTATGGATCCTACCTTATATAACACTTTTGCAGCTTACGGACAGGCAGTATATCAAAGAACGGGCGGAGCTTCCGAAGCTGCAAAATACGGTGCTATAGGAGTGATTATAAGATCATTAACTACTTCTATCGATGATTTTCCACATACAGGTGTCCTTTATTATGAGAAAGGAGTACCAGAAATTCCTGCTGTTTGTGTTTCAACCATGGATGCCGACCTGCTAAATAATCTTTTGAAAGAAGATCCCGCACTGGAACTCCATTTAGTGAGCAACTGCCGGAACATGGAGGAGGTTCCATCATTAAACGTAGTTGGCGAACTTAGAGGATCTGTCCATCCCGAGCAAATAATTACTGTTGGAGGCCATATTGATGCCTGGGACACGGGTGAGGGTGCTCATGATGATGGTATCGGTTGTGTCCAGTCCATCGAAGTTTTAAGATTATTTAAGTTTCTGGGCATACAACCGAAAAAGACCATACGTGCTGTCATGTTTATGGATGAGGAAATAGACTTGCGAGGTGGCTTGAAATATGCCGAACTGGCAGCCCTGAATAAAGAGAGTCATTATTATGCTGCAGTTGAATCAGATGAGGGAGGACTGACACCTTATGGATTCAGTTTTTCTGCAAAAGACGAAAGACTTGAAAGGTTTGTTGCACTGCAAAAATATTTTGAACCGTACGGGATTAACCAGTTTGGCAGGGGCGGAGGTGGTGCGGACATCGGTCCCCTTCAGCAATTCGGAACACTTATGATCAGTCCCAAAACTGATATGCAACGTTACTTTGACTACCATCATTCGCCCAACGACACCTTTGAACAGGTTAATATTCGTGAACTTCAGTTAGGGAGTGCAGGAATTGCATCGCTGGTTTATCTCATTGATAAATACGATCTCTAGGGAAATAAACTCTAAACTCTAAACCTGGAACCCGGACCCCGGAACTTAGAACCTGGAACCCGGAACACGGAACCCCTGCCTGCCAGTCAGGGGCTACTGAACCGAGAACTACCCGGTCCAGCCGGAAGTATCTTTGATAATCATCTCATACACCGCAGATTCCGTAAGACCGGAGGCACGGATCTGCCGGGGGACGATACTTTCTTTTGTCATCCCTGGTATTCCATTCAGCTCAAGGAAATATGGCTTATTATCACTGCAGATGAAATCAATCCTGACAATTCCTGAGCAGTTTAGAAGGGAATAGATCCGGGAGGAGATGGCCTGGCAATTTGAGGATATTTTTTTGGATACACGTGCGGGAGTTATTTCATCGGCCATTCCGGAGGTATATTTGGCTTCATAATCAAAGAATTCCTTTTTGCTGACAATTTCAGTAACCGGGAAAATTAGTTCTTTAGCTTTAAGTTTAACCAGACCGCATGTCAGCTCTGAACCTTTTATATATTCCTCAACCAGGACCTCTGTATCTTCTTTTAATGCTATAACAATCGCCCTTTCCAGATCAGCCGGGTCATTTACCCTGGAAATCCCGAAACTGGAACCACCGCGGTTTGGCTTTACAAAACAGGGCACTCCTGTTTTAGCAAGAATTTCCTCTGCTTTAAACTGTTCATTCTTTCTAATAAGAACTGCCACAGGTACATTTATCCCCGCACTGCTAATTAATATCTTACACACATATTTGTTAAATGTAAGCGCCAGAGGAAGCACACCTGATGTACTATATGGAATATTCAGGAGATCAAAATAGGCCTGCAGTATTCCATTTTCACCGGGAGGACCATGCATGGCAAAAAACGCATAATCAAATTTTGTTTTATGCCCTCTGGTTTTAAAAGAAAAATCATGACGATCAATCGGGGTTTGTTCACCGCCATCAAGATTTACATGCCAGTCGTTGTTTTTTATAAAAACGATGAATGTATTATATCTCCCCGGATCCAGGCATGAACGGACCTGCTCAGCACTTTTGAGGGAAATCACGATCTCAGAGGAATCGCCTCCTGTTATAATTGCGATGTTCTTCTTCATCGAATCTGAATTCAACTCATAAAATTATAACTTTTTTCTGAAGCATGGGGCATGGGGCAGAGAGCTTAGGGCTAAGAGCATAGAGCAGCGAATATTTAAATTTAAAATTATGTTTTTTTTGCTGTTACTGTATTTATAACAGGTTTTATGTCTTCCAGTTTGCTTTTCTTTTGGTTCAATTTTCCTGTCTTTATTCTATTCGCCATCTCTTCCGCCGAATTTCAGTCATTTGTCATTTTAGTCATTTCTTCGCCCTCCGCCCTCCGCTCTCCGCTCTCCGCTCTCCGCTCTTTGCCCCCTGTTCTCATCACTCATAATTCATCACTCATAAATCATCATTAAGTTTCCCGACCTTCGCTCTCTGCTTCAAGTTTAACATTTCTCCCGACTCCCCCGACTTACGATTCACGCTTCACGCCTCACGCTCTTCCAATGATGTATTTCCTCCACTTTTCAATCACTCTTTTCATATCATCCGGCAGGTCTGAATCAAAGAACATTTCCTTGCCGGTGCGGGGATGGATGAAGCCAAGTGATTTGGCATGGAGGGCCTGGCGGGGAATGATCTCAAAACAATTTTTTACAAATTGCCGGTACTTCGTAAAGGTGGTTCCTTTAATGATCCTGTCACCGCCGTAAACTTCATCATTAAACACGGGATGTTTAATGTATTCGAAATGAGTCCTGATCTGATGGGTCCTGCCTGTTTCAAGCTTGCATTCGACAAGGCTTATATAGCCCAGTTCTTCAATAACTTTGTAATGGGTTATTGCGGGTTTTCCATGCAGGCCACCCGGATAAACCTTCATTTTTTTCCTGTCTTTCTGGCTCCGCCCTATATTTCCTTCAATCGTACCCTCACTGCTGGCAGGTATACCCCATACCAAAGCATTATATATCCGATTTATTTTATGGTAGTAGAACTGGTTGGCAAGGTGGTTCAAAGCAAACTCAGTTTTTGCCACAACAAGGATGCCTGAAGTATTTTTGTCGATGCGGTGAACCAGTCCCGGCCTTATATCCCCGCTTTTGAACAAGGGGAGGTCTTTAAAATAATAATACAGGGCATTCACCATTGTACCTGTAAAATTGCTGATTCCCGGATGCACTACCATACCGGCTTCCTTATTGATAATCAGTAAATCATCATCTTCATAAATGATATTAAGAGGTAAGTTTTCCGGTATTATTTCTGTTTTTCTTGGCGGATGCGGCAGGACAATACTGATTATGTCTTCAGGCCTGACTTTGAAATTTGATTTGACAGATTTTTCATTAACAAGAATATTCCCTGCCATTGCGGCATTCTGGATTCGCGTACGCGAAGTTTGCGGGAGACGGTTAAACAGATACTTATCGATGCGAAGTGGCTGCTGGCCTTTGTCCACTATGATCCGATAGTGTTCATAAAGTTCAGATTGTTCGGACAATTCATCCTCTGTGATCCGGTTGGGTTCATGGACACCAGGTTGTTCGGGCAGTTCGTCTTCAAACATATAAGGATTTGAAATTATTTGGTGATCAGCAACTTACCTGTGATCTGTGATTATATTGTGGTCTGCAATTATCTTGATATCAGCAGTTTGGTATTGTAAGCGCCTAATCCGGGGATTTCAGCCCTGAGTATATATATTCCGGGTAAAAGATTATATACCGATATGTTCTCATCCTTCACCATGATACTGGAAACAAGTTTCCCCTGAAGATTAAAGATACTAATTGTTGCTGGAAAATCACCTGTATATGAAGGCAATTCAAAACGGATAAAATCTGAAGCAGGATTTGGAAATACCTGCAATTCATTCGACGTCAGGTTGTTTACTGATGATGTCCCTGCAGACTTTTTACCCAGGACAGGCCTTATCATGAGAGATCCGTTAAATGAAGAATTAAACCATTCCTGTCCAAGGTTGTAGAAGATATTATTCCGGTTATTATTATTCTTGTCAAATCCGACATTCATCAGGGCAGTTGAAGTCTGGATCCATCCGACATAGAAAAAATCAGAAACAACCAGCAGTGTATCGAAAGTGTAGGTAGAAAATTTATTCAGTTCATCAAGATATTCCGGCTTGTTACCCGGCATGGAGCAAATCAGGTTCCCCGGACGATCGTTATTCTCGTCATTATCCCAGACTGCAAGACGGAAATACACCTGGCTTGAATTATCCGCAGTCCGGTTGAAGTACATCCTGACAGACCTGAGTGTATCTTCCTTATAGGTCTTAAACCTGTAAGCAACCGCTGCACCTGCCGTTCCTTCACCGCTTAGTCCATACCCGGCTTCGGCTGTCCCGTCATCATATGCATAATAATTATTGAATACCTGGTAACGGGTTATTGTGTCGTTCCATTTATAGTCATCCTCATCAGTAACCAGGAATGATATTATGCTGAATATAGCTGAATCATAATTGGTTTCATCGAAAGAATAATTAAAAGGAAATTCATATTCATGTTTTTCACCTGGTTCAACATTGACTGCTCCGCCGGGGAGAGTATACGGAGCTGAACCTGACATCAGGTCCCTGATTTGAAAAAACCTTGTAACATTTCGTGTAATGATATCATTATTCCTGTAAGTGATTTTCAGTGATGGCTGGATCTCTGTCAGGAATGCATTGGGGAAATGGCTCCAGGGGACGGATTCATAAGATTTTAATATGGATGTAAGATTGGTGATCATGGAAACATCCTTTATTGAAGTATCAGTTTCTGATCTGCCTTTATCAAGATAAACATAGTCTATGTTCCAGTGGTCGGCATTGGAATCATATCCCAGAAAGCTCTGGCTTTTTGGGAGGCTGGCATAATTTTTAAACCTGAACCTGAATCCGGTATGAAAATATGATGTGTCATCGACCTGGATCCATACCCGGGTAAAAGGAGCCAGCGGCCGGCCTTCCACGGACCACACTGATCTCCATTCGCTACTGAGAGGAGAATAGAATTCAACTGTAAGCGAATCCCCTGGTTCAGGTTCATCCCCAAAACCCTGTGGCTGGTAAAAGAAACTGAGCCATGTATCATTTTGTACGGGGTAATCCAGGTTCAGCGGCATGGATGTAAGGAAATCTGATTCAAATGGTATGTCTGAATCGCCATTCAGGTAACCTGAGCTATTAATGGCGTCAAATGTGGCTACACCAAGAGAAACAGGATCATCAGGATAACTGTTATTAATAAAAACGTATACATCTGACCAGAGGCCGGGATCAGGAAAACCGACGCTTCGTGAGAAGTCGTCGAAGAAAGGAAGGTCCAGCGTATCAAGAATGCCGGCTTTAAGATGAGAGACGTGGCGCTGACTACCGGATGCTACTGTCGGAGCAGGGACAAGGAATTCCTGGGAACCAGCGGGCAAATAAATAAATAATAAATACCCGCTTAAAGCAAGAAAAATTAGGAATTTTCTGATCATAACCGATTCAACGTCTAATATTCAATGTGTCGGCAACAGGCAGTTTGGTTGAGTCTACTGTAAGCCATATATCTACGGTTGATCCCAGGTTAATCAGTGTTTCGTCATTATAAACCGGATTCTGTTTCCAGATGAATGCGAACAAAGAATCTTCAAAATCGACGATTGATCCATCATATATTACTGCGCCGATATTCAGGTACCTTGATGTTATTCTGTTAATTGCATCTTCAAGGTACATCCCTAAAAGGTTAGGTGCAGCAGTCTTTTCATCACTCAACCCTCTTCCCACGACGAGATCGATTATTGAACCTTTGGCAACCGAATCTCCGGGCTCAATCATTTCGCTCTGATATTTCTGCTCAAGGACGTTATTGACGGCTATATCAGGTACATAAGTAAGCCTTCCAACGATTAACCCGGCAGTTTCTATAACAGCCTGTGCCTGCCTCAGGCTGATGCCCAGAACATTTGGCATCAGAACCATTTCAGGATTAAACGCGTTTATGGTAAGGAAAATTGTACGGGTTTCCTTAACCTTGAAATCCGGCGGGGGATTTTGTTCAACAATACAGCCGCGGGGCACAATGTTATTATATACCGAATCAATAATCTGTAAGGTCAGCTTTTTGCGCGTAAGAACTTCTTTTGCTTCTTCGATTGACAGGCCTCTGAGATCGGGTACGCTCAGGGCCTGGCCATGTCTTGTGTAGATCCTGAGAAATATAAACATGAAGACAAATGCAACGAATATTATCAGGACTGCCAGGGCAAGATTCTTCCAGAATAATTTGCTTATAAGGAATTTTAAGAAATCCATTATTTTGCTTTTGCATTCAAATATAATGATTCCTCAATTGGTTTGTATATCCACGAGCCCGGTTTCGCTGATAACTGAGGATTCCTGGTAAGTGTCGTAGTCGGTATTAATTCCCCATAGATCATTATTCTCATTATACAAAACATTTTCAGCTGCAAGAAGTCCCATGAATATACTATGATCCTGATTATTATATTTGTATGCCCCGTACCTTCCGATAACCTGCAGGTCCTCAATTGTATCGAGATAATCCTGGATTGGCGCAAGGATTTTCCTGTAATTCCGGAAATAGACCGGATAGGAGCGGGGTATCCTGATTATATGTCCTTCCGGGATAGCTTCATCTTTAATCAGTCCTGTCGAAAGAACTTCTTTCCTGGCTAAATCTATCAGCTCTTTATCTTCAATTTGCCAGAACGGATCGTCAAAATTGCACCAGTATTCAATGCATAGTATGGAATCCTTTTCATTTCCATAGAGTTCAGGTATCCAGTTCCTGAAATTTGTCATCCTGCCCATTATTATGTCACCGGAATGGATATACAGCCACTGGTCCGGGAAAAGGCTGGAATGGTTCACTCTAAGATAGACCAGGATCGTATTCCTGAATTTAAGTGACAAAGCAAACTGTTTGATGTTTTCAGGAACTTCAGGCAGCCTGGTTACAAGCAGAGATAATGGCATTGTGGAAATAATGTGGTCATAGTACTTTAATTCGCCGTTATCGAGCTGTAATCCTGTCACTTTACCTTCACTGGTCAGAACTTTGTTGACACTTGCATTAAGATAAATTGTACCGCCATTTTTACTGATAAAAGCCGCCATATTTTCATATACCATGCCCGTGCCTCCGGTTGGATAGGCAAACTGGTCGACAAGTGTTTTATGAACGTTGCCTTTGCCGCTCAGAATGGCGTTTTTGACCGCTTCGAAAAGGGACAGCCGTTTGATTCTCTGGGAAGCAAAATCCGAATCAAGTTCAGTGCATTTTATTCCCCATAGTTTTTCGCTGTAAGTTTTGAAAAAGATCTGGTACAGCCTTTTTCCGAACTGTTTTGTAACCCATGATTCAAAGGTCCCTGTATCTTTTGTCGGGATTACTTTCTCTTTCATATAACTGAGCATACACCACGCAGCTTCAAATAATCCCATATTCTTCAGCGCATTTAGTGGTTTCAACGGATAATCAAAAAACTTCTTTTTATAGTAGATACGGGTTTTCCGGTTAACCATTTTATAGTCTTTCCCGACAACCTCAAGCCACAGACCGTTAACCTTTTTATCGTTACTGAAAAAGCGATGTGGCCCCATGTCAGTTTTCTGGTTCCATATATTGATCGATCTGGCCAGACCGCCAACCTGGGATCCTGCCTCATATACATCGAGTGACGTGACTTTACCTGAAGAAATTTCCCTGGAAATCTGGTATGCAGCAGTCAGTCCTGCCGCTCCTGCTCCTATAACTGCAATTTTCATTTTCGCGATTTTCTTACTCGAGTGTATTTGCAACCTGCATGTACTTATTAGCTTCGTTAGTCAAACCCTGACGGGTCAGGATTTCTGCCATGGCCAGATATGCAGGTTTGTAATTACTGTTGACATCAATTGCCTTGCGCAGGTAGCTTTTAGCAGTTTCAGGATCATTCTGCCTTAAATACAGGACTGCAAGATTGTGGTATGCTGTGACAAAACGATAATTCACTTTAGTGATAATATGTATAAAAACAGAGATCGCTTCATTATATTTTCCATTCTGCATATAGGCTATTCCTTTCAGATTCAGAGCTTTATCATAATCGGGATAGATTTTCAGGCATTTATCCAAAATCCTGTGGGCGTCATTATACTGCTCCATCTGAATATATGCCTCCCCTAGCCTGAGCATGACTATTTCATTATAAGGCTCCCTGGTGATAACCTCTTCAAGCAGAGGTATTCCGTTTGCGAAATCTTTCTGATCAAGAAGCTTTATCCCGTCGTAATCCTGCTTGCTTTCGCGCTTTACAACAGCACATATGGGCACATGATCAACCTCAATTGTATGAATGGTTTTATAAGGCGGCCATATATTATTTTTCAGCTGGTAAGGATCTATATAATTGCAAAAAAAGACAGCATAATCCCAATCGTATGATCCCCGGTCATAATAACGTGTGTACTGGGTTGTTACTTTGCTGGTATAATGCCTGAAGTAATAATTCACGGAGGCATTTGTAGCAACTTTGATTTTTTCGCCTGATGGCACATCAGGGAGAACATTTTTAATAAGCCATTCAGAACCCTGTCGGAGGCTGTTGAGATAGTAATCGGTTTCGAACCGCCCGTAAGCTTTCTTCGTATTACCCATAATTTCATTAAAATAGATATATTCAAACGGGTGATTCGCAACTATATACCTTACAGGATGGGCTATTCCTGCAAGTACTATCAGTAATATTGCATACCTCAGGTATTTTGATTTAAGAACCCTTGCAACACTGTCGATAGTAATTCCGGCAACGACCACCATTGGAGGGAAAACAAACATCACATGGCGCCAGCCTCCGTAAACATTTGATGACCTATAGATCACATAGGCCAGGGGGAAAATTGCCGCGAAGAACAGGAATAAAACAAATATGGGTTTGATATATCTGCGATATATCCTGTACACAAAGAAATTAGTAAGAAAGCCTGTCAATATTAAAACAGGGACAGTGTAAAAAATATACATTGAATAGTAATACCATGGAAGTTTATTGGACCAGAATATTTCCCCGTTAAACAATACCCTTAACGCCACAGTTATATTTGACATCAGTTTAAATGCTTCCAGCGTATTTTTAAATGGCTTCTGGAGGCCATAAGGCCAGGCGACCAGTCCAAGGAAAAATGCCGCAACTGAAATAATTGCCAATAAAATCAGTCCGTTACGTATAATCAGGTAGCCATCTCTTGAGAAGAGCTTAAAGTCCCATTTATTTACAAGAAGATAAAGGCCGGCAAAAAAGAAAGCATATGGAATGAGAATAAGACCGCCAATACGTATACTGATGGTCCATGCTATTCCAATGCATATCCAGAAAGCTGAAGAATAAGAGAACCGGGGTAATTTTTTAAGGAATTTTATGATATAGTAAATAGTGAAAATATAGCCGAGTGCAAAAGGGACATCCAGGGAATTATTAAATGAATGGCCAAGAAAACGCGGGGCAAAGAAAATGAGTATCATAGTGATAAGGCCGGCCCGGTATCCTGCGAGAGAACTGGCCAGCAGTCCTGTAAAAAGGACAACAAGAAATCCTATGAGAGAATTGAGTACGTGGCGTGTTTCATAAATTTTGTCGACAGAGAAAACCCGGTTTACAATGTACGTTATCAGATCAAATGACTGACCGTAATAATTCAGCTTATTTTCAGGATCTGATAATGCAGATTTATCTTCGCCATGGGTAGCGAAGTAGTTAAAAACTTTTCCAGCATGGACATAGTGTTTTTCTTCATCCCCTGATATGCCAGCCTGCAGGCTCAGCAGGGGTAAGGCAACAGCCATTGCGAGTGCGGCAGAAACAAACAGGAGCCTGAACCAGGAAGGAATGGTTATGAAACTGAAATGTTTTTCAGGACGGGTCCGGATTTCCTGTACTGGAATAGTGATGAACCAGTTTAGAAACAGAAGAAATCTGTCAGTTATTTTTCTGAAAAATCCTTTGGGGTACGGATGATCTGCAGCCAGCGGAGAGATCTGCGAGATCTCAACTTCCAAAGGTTCTATACCAAGTTTTTCAATTGTATAATGAAAGCAGGTCATGAAATCGCACTTCCTGCTGAATTTAAGCGAAAGGAAATATTGAAGGAATTCTTTTTCTGCAAGGATCATTGGTCTGTTGGAAGGATCTTTGGTTGCCTGATCCCTGAAAACCGGATAAATTACTTTCGGTCCGGCAATAGTTTCCTCGCTTATAGAAAAAATTTCCTCAAAATTGAATGAACGCTCAAGAGTACTTATATCAAATATCAGAATATTGTTTTTACCTGCCGACTGCAAAGCAAGATTGAGGACTTCGATGTCAGTCATTTCAGGTTGAACAGGCAATACAGTGAAGATTTTTTTTCTGGACAGGTCTTCAAATCCCGGATATTTATTAATGATTTCCATTACTTTTCCGGGATCATGTGCGGCAAAAATCACCTGCCAGTCCTTATCGTAGGGTTTTCTGATCTTTCCAAGGGAATCAAGCAACAGATCAAGTTTGCCGGCATTATTTATGACAGGAACAATTACAGAAAGCCTCAGTGTTGTTTCAGCAGTCTTTTTGTCTCTAAACAGTTCCTTTTTGTTCTTAGACATGATTTACATAAATGGCCTTATAAAAATACTATAATATTAGAGAGAATAAAAAAGGGGCTGTATCACAACTTGTGGGATACAGCCCCTTTTTTATTGAATATCTTGTCAGGCTTTGTGTTTTGACTCATCCGAGACGGAGAGTTTCTTCCTGCCCTTTGCCCTTCTTCTGGCCAGTACTTGCTGTCCGTCGACTGTCGACATCCTTTTCCTGAAACCATGTTTGTTTTTTCTTTTCCTGGTTGAAGGTTGAAAAGTTCTTTTCATTTTTAAAGGCTTCTTTTAAATCAGACTGCAAAAGTAATGTTTTTTTAGTAGCGGCAAAATTTAATTTAAACCGGAATATAAATTATTTTCTTGGTCAGAAAATATTCCTCTTTAAAGAAATCCCCAATATCAATTACACGTACATTTCTGAAAGGTTTTATCTCTTTTTCAATATCCCCTCCTTTAAGATAGATCACTCCATTTGCAGGATCTTTAACATCTTCCTGATCAATGTTCTTTGAGACCCATTTCATGAATTTATCAAGATCGGTTACTGCCCTGGCAACAACATAATGGAATTTTTCACGATAGTCTTCGGCCCGGATCTGCATTGACTGTACATTATCCAGTCCCAGTTCCCCGATAATAGCCCTGACGACATTGATTTTTTTCCCGATCGAATCTATCAGCATAAATGAACATTCAGGAAAGTAAATTGCCAGCGGAATGCCCGGTAATCCCCCGCCAGTTCCAACATCAAGGATTCGTGATTGTTCAGGGAATTGAAATACTTTCGCAACAGCCAGTGAATGAAGCAAATGCCGTTCATAAAAATGAGTGATGTCCTGTCTTGAGATGACATTTATCTTCCTGTTCCATTCGTAGTATATCTGCCCCAGCTTTTCAAACTTTGAAAGCTGGTCGGGGGTCAGTTCAGGGAAATATTTCCTGATAAGGTCCATCAGTTATGGGAAACAATAAGAATTAATGTTTGGAATCAGTATACTTCAGGATATTGTAAAGCAGTTCCCTTGCCCTGAAAAGTTGTGCTTTTACGGTTCCAATAGGCAATTCCAGTTCTTCAGATATTTCTTCATATGAATATTCATTGAAATATCTTAATTCCACAAGGGTTTTATACCGGGGTTTAAGTTTTGATACCACATCTCTCAGCATCCTGACCTTCTGGTCAATTATCATATGCTCCTCGGGATCGGGAGTATCAGACTGGATAGTAATAGACTGAGTTTCCTGGTCGTCAGAGGTCTGGTCAATTGAAATTGTGCTTGTTCTCCTTTTCCTTATAAAATCAATACAGTTATTTGTCGCAATCTTGAACAACCATGTACTGAAAGCAAAACTCGGTGTATACTGGTCTATATTTTTAAAAGCCTTTCCAAATGCCTCGATCATCAGATCTTCGGCATCGCTGGTATTGTTAACCATTTTAAGAAGCATATAATAAATTGAATCCCGGTACCTGCCCATCAGTTCAGCATAAGCCTGCTGGTCGCCCTGTTTGGCAATTAGGACAAGCTTATAATCCTGAAGAGCTTTTTCTGAGAGATTCGGATTTATTTCCATCGGTTTCTTCTGGCTTCTGCAAAGTTGGAGAAAAGGATGTATATATTAAACAAAGGTAAAAGCAAATCCAACAAAAGCGAAGGTAATAATAAATGTTTTTCATTCAATCTGGAGCCTGTGATTCTAAAAATTGTCAGAAATATACAGGTGCGGATCAGGAAAGGTACAGTTATGGCGAGATATGCTGAACTTTCAGAAACCAGCAGAAAAACAAATCCGGCATAGAATATGAGCCTGCTCAGGACTTCCAGGGACAATAATAATTTTATCGAAAATTTATAACCGGGCCCGGTTGTCAGATGCCTTTTCTTCTGAAAATACCATTCCTTCCAGGTTTTTTTTGCTTCTGAACGTGTATGGCTTTCTTTACTGATTTCGATACTGGTATTGCGGCGGTTGGCCACTTCATTTACAAACAGGTCGTCATCCCCTGAGAGGATGTGACTGTGCGTTGCAAATCCCTTATTACTTAGAAACAGGCTTTTTCTGTAAGCCAGGTTCCTGCCCACTCCCATATAGGGCAATCGGGCGAGCGCATAATTTAAATATTGTAAGGCGATATAAAGTGTCTCGAAACGGATAATAGTATTTAAAAGACCTTTTTCTTCTGAATATCCGCCATAGCCCAGGACGATGGATGTTCCCTCAGCGAAATTCCGCTGAATCGTATCAATCCAATGACTGCTTTCCGGACGGCAATCGGCGTCGGTCAATAATAACAGATCATTCTTTGCTGCTTTGATGCCTATAGTCAACGCCAGTTTTTTGCCATGCCTGAATTTCCTGTCTTCCTTTATCGTAGTTGATTTCAGAAAAGGATAGTCCTCGATGAGTTTATCCAGGTACTTTTCCGTACCATCTGCAGAGCAGTCATTAATTACCACCACTTCGAAATCCGGGTATTCCTGTTCCAGTATAACAGGCAGATTCTTCCTGAGATTCTCTTCCTCATTTCTCGCGCAGATTATGACCGAGACAGGTTCTTTAGCTGTTGTAGAATTAACAGGTTTATAGAAAATTAACCTGGAAAAGATGACAAGCCAGAACAGGATCTGTATCAAAAATGCCGCACAATAAGCCATAATGACTATTTGTGTGGATAACTCCATATCGTTTAAGAAGGCGATCAATATATTTCCTGTATGTATAGAAAGGCAATTTTATAAAGTTTTCCTTTACCGGCAACAGGATGATACAATAAGTCTTCAGAAATTATCCACATATTAAGTATCTTTGCTTCCTAAAAATTTATCATGGATTTCAGGATTCTCAGCAAGGATCCGGAGACAAAGGCACGGACAGGATTGCTGGAATTGGCGCATGGTAAGGTAGAAACGCCGGTTTTTATACCTGTGGGTACAGCTGCTACTGTTAAGGGTGTACATCAGCGCGAACTGGCCGGCGACCTGAATGTAAGCTTAATCCTTGGAAACACATACCATCTTTATCTGCGGCCGGGAATTGATACTATCAGAATGGCAGGAGGTTTGCATCGGTTTATGAATTGGGAAAGGTCTATCCTGACTGACAGCGGAGGGTACCAGGTCTTCTCACTGGCTGCACAGAGAAAACTTACTGAGGATGGAGCAACATTCCAATCCCATATAGATGGTTCCAGACACTTTTTTACACCGGAAAATATAATCGATTATCAGCGGGCAATCGGGGCTGACATAATTATGGCATTTGATGAATGCGCTCCTTATCCCTGTGAACCTGACTATGCAAAGAAGTCGATGGAACTTACGCACAGATGGCTTGACAGAGGGGTAAAGCATTTCAATGAAACAGACCCTGTTTATGGTTTTCAGCAGATGCTCTTTCCTATAGTCCAGGGCAGTATCTATCCTGATCTCAGAAAAATGTCAGCGGAAAAAATTGCCTCAGCAGGAATGGGCGGAAATGCAATAGGGGGATTGTCAGTGGGTGAACCTGAAGAAGATATGTATACAATGGTAGAACTGTCCACTTCAATCCTGCCTGAAACCAAACCAAGATACCTGATGGGTGTTGGTACACCTGTGAATATCCTTGAATCTGTTGCATTGGGAATAGATTTGTTTGATTGTGTTATACCGACGAGAAATGGCAGGAACGGCATGCTTTTTACATCTGAAGGCATTATCAATATTAAAAATGAAAAATGGAAAGATGATTTTACACCGGTAGATCCTGCAGGAAATTCTTTTGCTGATACGCAATATTCAAGAGCATATTTACGTCATCTGATCATATCAAAAGAGATTCTCGGAGCTCAGATAGCTACTATTCATAATCTTGGATTCTATTTTTGGCTGATGAGTGAGATAAGGGAGCAGATCAGTAACGGAGGATTCAGATTATGGAAAGAGCAAATGAAAAAGAAGCTGTCGAAAAGATTATGAAAAAGTTCAGATTTAAAATAATAGATCTTTATATTATCAGGACATTCCTGAGCACCTTTTTCTTTTCCCTTGTATTGATACTATCTATTTCAGTCATTTTTGATCTTTCCGAGAAAATCGACAATTTCATGGAGAACAATGCTACCTGGAAACTGGTAGTATTTAACTATTATTTCAATTTCATCCCATACTTTGCTGTCCTGTTCAGTTCATTGTTTACGTTCATCACGGTAATTTTTTTTACATCCCGTATGGCATACCGCTCGGAAATTATTGCAATTATCAGCAGCGGAATGAGTTTTCACAGACTTCTGGTCCCATATTTCTTTTCTGCTCTGGTCATTGCTTTATTCTCCTTTATCCTCAGCGATTTCGTCATACCTCATGCAAATATAGTAAGACTGGATTTCGAGGAACAATATATACATAATGCCCCGCGCAGTGTTACTGAAAGGGATATTCACCGGCAGATACAGCCAGGAGTATATATTTATATGGAAAGCTACAGCACGATGTCTGATATCGGACATAAATTTTCAATGGAAAAATATGTAAACGGAGAGCTGGTTTCGAAGCTTATTTCTGACTATATCAAATGGGATTCAACGATAAATAAGTGGGTGATCCGGAATTATTACATAAGGGATATTAATGGGATGAATGAAGTGATAACTACAGGTAAGAGTATAGATACTACTTTAGCCATCCAGCCTGCTGATTTCAAACGAAGGCTGAACTTTGTCGAAACAATGAATCTCCGCGAACTAAATGCATATATAAAAACCCTCGAGATGCAGGGAGAATCAAATGTCGTGTCATATCAGATTGAAAGACAGAAGAGGTATGCTTTTCCTTTCTCAACATTTATTCTTACGCTGATCGGGGTATCTGTATCATCCAGGAAGGTTAAAGGAGGAATCGGTATGCAAATCGGGATCGGGCTCCTTGTAGCCTTTTCATATATCCTTTTTATGCAATTCTCTTCACAATTCGCCATCAGCGGTAGTCTTAATCCGGTTCTCGCAGTCTGGATCCCCAACCTGGGGTATGCGGTAATCAGCCTTTTATTGTACAGAATGGCCCCGAAATAGGTACCTGTACTGTAGCCACTGCCCGGGAGAATCAGGTTTTAGTATTATATTGATTATGAGCCATTTGTTTGGGTAAACATTGAAATTTAAGCACAAATATTTTTTTAAGTATTTATGATTTCGTAACGTTGTATTCCGATTTTTGGACTGTATACAGGAAAATTAAATTATAAAAATATGGGACTTGACAAAAAAGTTGAAGAACTCAAGAAAAAGCGTGAAATTATCCTTCAGGGCGGCGGTGAAGAAGCCATTGAGAAGCAGACAGCGATGGGTAAAATGACTGCCAGGGAAAGGATTATTGCGCTGGTGGACAAAAATTCCTTTACTGAGTACGATTTATTTGTCGAACATGATGCCCGTGATTTCGACATGGATAAGAAAACGCTTCATGGTGATGGTGTGATTATTGGAACAGGAACAATATTCGGTGCTCCAATATGCATTTTTGCACAGGATTTCACCGTTGCAGGGGGATCCCTTGGGCTCATGCACGCAAGGAAGATCACAAAGATTATGGACCATTCCCTGAAGATGAAAATGCCCCTTATAGGGATCAATGATTCAGGGGGTGCAAGGATCCAGGAGGGAGTTAATTCCCTCGCCGGTTATGGTGAAATATTTTTCAGGAATACACTTAATTCAGGAGTTATACCCCAGATCTCTGTCATTCTTGGTCCATGTGCCGGAGGAGCCGTTTATTCACCTGCACTGACCGATTTTGTTTTTGTTGTCGAAAACATCTCAAAGATGTTTATCACAGGTCCTGAAGTCATCAAAACAGTCCTTGGCGAGGAGATATCAATGGAGGATCTTGGAGGTGCAAGGGTTCACAGTGAAATATCAGGAAATGCGCATTTTTATTCTGAGTCTGAAGCAGATTGTTTTGAGCAGATAAAAAAACTGATTACTTTCATACCATTGAATAACCTTCAGAAGGCCAAGAAATTTCCTCCAAGGGAACCAAAACCCGAATATGATATTGAAAATATTGTCCCGAACGACCCAAAGCAACCTTATGATGTCAGGGATGTAATCAGGGGGGTGGCTGATGATTCTGACTTTTTTGAAGTGCAGAAAAAATGGGCTGAGAATATTGTTGTGGGATTTGGCCGCATGGGCGGAGAAACGGTTGGTTTTGTTGGCAACCAGCCATTGGTACTTGCAGGCGTTCTTGATGTGGATTCTTCAGATAAAGCCGCACGCTTTGTCAGATATTGCGATGCATTTAACATTCCTATTATAACCTTTGTGGACCTTCCCGGATATTTGCCGGGAGCAGACCAGGAACACGCCGGTGTTATAAGGCATGGTGCAAAAGTGCTTTATGCATACAGTGAAGCAACAGTACCAAAACTTACAGTAATACTTCGTAAAGCTTATGGCGGAGGTTATATAGCGATGGCATCCAGGCATCTGAGGGCTGACTTCGTTTTTGCATGGCCCGGAGCTGAAATTGCTGTTATGGGACCTGAAGGTGCTGCAAATATCATTTTCAGGAAGGAAATTGCAACTGCCGATGATCCTGAAAAAATGAGACGCCAGAAAGTCAAGGAATATAAGCAGAAATTTGCTAATCCGTATGTAGCTGCAGCACGTGGTTATATTGATTCAGTTATTGAACCTGCTGAAACACGCAAACTGCTTCTTCATGGTATTGAAGTTTCAGTTAATAAGTCAGTTTATCTTCCGCATAAGAAACATGGTATTCCGCCTTTCTAGAATTAAATAATTGGATTTTATCAGGATAATGGCTAAAAATTGAAATAAATTCAGGAATCAAATCAATGGCAGAAAAAAAAGTAAAAAAACAGTCCATCTGCAGTGACAAAAAGCAAAGATGCAAATCGCTAATAATTGATGGAACAAAATACCGGACTTTTTATAACCATAAATTCGAAACCCGGAAAAAGTATGAATTGCCTGATCCAAACAGGATAGTATCCTATATTCCGGGAACCGTACTGAAATTATTTGTAAAAGAGGGGCAGGTGGTTAATAAGGGCGACATTATCCTTATCCTGGACGCCATGAAAATGAAAAACCGGCTTTTATTCGAAAAGGGAGGGATTGTTAAGGCAATCCATGTTTCAGAAGGAGAAAAAGTCCCCAAGGATTATTTAATGATTGAACTGGAGCAGGCTATTGGATAGTATTATTGAAGCTGCTCCCTGTGAATAAAACAGCCGTTGAATTCACCCTTTATATCAGGTTCTGAACTGAACAATCCGTACACCGCAGATCCGCTTCCTGTCATGGAAGCATAGTCAGCCCCGATACCATACAATTCTTCCTTTATCTTCTTAAGCACAGGGTGTTTTTTGAAAACAGGATTTTCAAACTGATTAATAATCAAATGTTTCCAGTTGTCAACCTTTTCCCGGACCAGTTCCCGCAAACCGGGGGATTTGAGTAATGGAATAACTTCCCTGTAGGCTTCAGCTGTGCTAACCTGAATATCCGGACAGACTATGACCAGATAGTATCCTTTAAGATTTAAATCAATGTTCTCAAGGATCTCGCCTCTTCCGGTGACCAGACATGGCCTATTATTTATAAAGAACGGGCAATCGCTTCCGATCCGGCCAGCCAGTTCCTCAAGCTGTCCATGGTTTAATCCGAACGCATAGTTGTTGTTCAATGATTTCAAGAGAAAAGCTGCATCTGAACTTCCTCCTCCGAGTCCTGCTCCTGCAGGTATGTTTTTATGCAGATGCACCCTGAGAACCGGGAAAGAAAATGACTCCCTGAGTACCTCAATTAATTTATTACAGATATCTTTGCCGGTAACAGGGAAGGGACCGGAATAGGTTATAAGTGCAGGATTTTCCGGCAGCTCATCTCCGGCCGGTAAATATTCAAGTGCATCGCATAATCCAACGGGATAAAAAACACTTTCGATATCATGAAAACCATCATCCCTTTTGCGGATTACCGAAAGTCCGGCGTTGATCTTGGCATTTGGGAATATAACCATTTAACCTGGATGAAACAGGATGCAATATACAACTTGCAACTTTATTTTTAAACAAAGCTGGTTAATAAAATTCTAATCCGTTGTTTAAAAAGTTAAGCCGGGTAGTTGACTATATGGAGACTCATTTCATAACTTTGTTCTCCCTTCTGGCAGGGGTCGTAAAATTGACAGCAATTATCAGATATTCAGATATTTGTAGTCAAGGAAATCCATTATGTAATGCGAGGGTTAATAATATAAAAACTATAATATGGCATTAAAGACCAATATTCAGCCTTTACCAAAAATCAGTGATTCAAGTATTGATTATGGCAGGATACCACCACAGGCTGTGGAACTTGAAGAAGCGGTACTTGGGGCAATTATGCTGGAGAAAGATGCAGTTCTTTCAGTGCTCAGCATTCTTAAGAGGGAAAGTTTCTACAAGGAAGCACATCAGAAGATTTACCAGGCTATTATTGATCTTTCAAGCAATGAGAAGGCAATTGACATTCTTACAGTTACTGAGGAATTAAAAAGGAAAAAGGAACTTGAAGATATTGGAGGTCCATTATATATAACCCAGCTTACAGGCAAAGTTGCATCTGCAGCACACCTGGAATTTCATGCCAGGATCATTCAGCAGAAATACATACAGAGGGAACTTATACGCGTTTCATCAGCAATCCAGAAAATGGCATATGATGAAACAATGGATGTTAACGATCTGCTTGACCATGCTGAAAGCGAACTTTTCGAGATCGCCGAAGGCAATATTAAGCAGGAAACATCAAAGATAAATGTATTGATCAAGGATGCCCTTGACCAGATTCAGAAAGCAGCCAAGAGGGAAGACCACCTGAGCGGAGTCCCTTCAGGATTTACCAGGCTCGACAGGCTTACTTCAGGATGGCAGAATTCAGATCTGATCATAATTGCCGGAAGACCTTCAATGGGGAAAACAGCATTTGTCCTGACCATGGCCAGGAATATTGCAGTCGATCATAAACGTCCGGTTGCATTTTTTTCCCTTGAAATGGAATCCACACAGCTGGTCACCCGTCTTATCGTCAGTGAAACCGAACTGCCTTCCAACAGGATCCGTAACGGACGGCTGGAAGATTATGAATGGAAACAGCTGGAATATAAGATCAAAAGCCTTATCAATGCTCCTATTTATATTGATGACACACCTGCCATCTCAGTATTCGAGTTAAGGGCAAAATGCAGAAGATTGAAGGTGCAGTATGATATACAGTTAATCATTATTGATTACCTGCAGTTGATGACCAGCAGCAATGACGTTAGAGGCAGCCGCGAACAGGAAGTCAGCACAATCTCCAGAGCGCTGAAATCGATCGCCAAGGAACTGGAGGTACCGGTTATTGCCCTGTCCCAGCTTAACAGGTCGATTGAACTGAGGTCCGGGAATAAGAGACCTCAGCTTTCCGATTTGCGTGAATCAGGAGCTCTTGAACAGGACGCTGACCTTGTACTGTTCATTCACCGGCCGGAAAAGTATGATATTTTTGAGGATGAAAAGGGAAATTCACTGCTCGGACTTGCAGAAGTAATTCTGGCAAAACACAGAAATGGCCCCGTAGGGGATGTAACCCTCAGATTCAAGGATGAATTTGTGAAATTTGTTGAGCTTGATGCGTTGCAACCTATGCTTCCAGGACAACAAGCCGGTGCTTCTGTGACAATAAAGTCAAAGATGAATGAGGATGACTTTCCCGGACCTTCTGATTCTGAACAACCATTTTGATAAGGTATGTCGGTGCCGGAACTTATATTTATTATTGCAGGACTCCTGGCAGGAGGAGGGATCATGTACCTCCTGATGAGAATGCAAAAGGGCAGTAAACATGCAGTTCTTGAGGAAAGAATATCAGGATTGCAGCGTGACAGGGATAATCTCCAGAAAGATATTGCCGATAAGGACAAAGAATTTCTTGAACTTAATACCCGGTATGTAACAGCGCTGGCAGATGTAAAGAATGCCGGGGAAAAACTTGAAAACCAGAAAAAGGATATTGAGCAGATGCAGGAAATCTTCAAAGAGAAATTTGAAAATCTTGCTAACAGCATCCTGGAAGATAAGACAAAAAAATTCACTGAAGTAAACAGGGTCAGGCTTGAAGAAATTCTTAATCCCCTCAGGGACAGGATCAAGGATTTTGAGAAAAAAGTTGAGGAAACATATGACAAAGAGGCCCAGCAGAGATTCTCTCTCAAAGAGGAAGTCAAAAAACTTGCTGAATTGAACCAGCAGGTGAGCCTGGAGGCGCAGAATCTGACAAAAGCCCTGAAAGGAGAGTCAAAGACCCAGGGCAACTGGGGTGAAATGATCCTTGAAAGCATACTTGAAAAATCAGGCCTCGTAAAAGACAGGGAATATTCGGTTCAACCTTCATTCAGAGATGAAAGCGGAAAACTGTTGTATCCTGATGTGGTCGTCCATTATCCTGAGAACAGAAATGTGATCATTGATTCCAAGGTGTCGCTGACAGCATATGAACAATACGTCTCATGTGATGATCCTGATACAAAAGAAAAACTTCTCAAAGATCACCTGGCTTCAGTCCGCAAACATATTAACGAATTAAGAAGTGCAAATTACCAGGATCTTTATAAACTGCAGAGCCTTGATTTCGTTATGATGTTCATGCCTATTGAACCTGCTTATCTTATTGCTGTTCAGAAAGAACCGGAATTATGGAATTATGCTTACGAAAGAAGAGTATTATTGATAAGTCCGACAAACCTCCTCGCAGCGTTAAAAATGATCGTCGCTCTGTGGCAGCAGGAGTATCAGAATAAGAATGTTATGGAGATTGCCCGTCAGACCGGAGATCTTATTGATAAATTTCATTCACTCCTTGAAGATCTTGATCATCTTGACAGTGATCTAAGATCCGCCAGGAAACATTATGATGATGCAAAAAACAAACTTTCGGAAGGTAAAGGAAATCTTATAAGAAGGGTTGAGAAAATTAAAGAATTGGGAGTAAAGTCTAAAAAGAAACTGCCAAAAAGTTTCTCATCTGATTCAGCAGAAGAATAAATCCCAGTTATTACAGCTTCACTTTTTACCGGGCCTGCCCTGTACAACAATAACAATTTCTCCTTTAAATATTCTTTTATCGGTTTCTTCAACAAGGCTGCCGAGTGTTCCCCTGATAATCTCTTCATGAATTTTTGTGAGCTCCCTGGCAATGACTGCATTTCTGTCAGTCCCCAATACTGCCGCCAGATCAGTTAGTGTTTTTTTCAGTCTGTGGGGCGATTCATAAAAAATCATAGTCCTTGATTCATCATTCAATTCCTGCAGCCGCTTGTTCCTGCCCTTTTTTACAGGCGGAAATCCTTCAAATGTAAACCTGTCGCACGGAATACCAGATAGTACGAGAGCCGGGATCAGAGCTGTTGGCCCCGGGAGGCATTCAATGTCGATATTCTCACGGATACATTCCCTGACCAGTAAGAATCCGGGATCAGAAATTCCTGGCGTGCCGGCGTCAGAAACCAGCGCTACCGACATACCTTCCTTCAGGGTAGAAATAATCTTATGGAGGGCCTGGTGCTCGTTAAATTTGTGAAAGGAGGAAAGCTTCTGCTTTATTGCGTATTTATTAAGAAGGATTGAAGTTTTGCGGGTATCTTCAGTCAGAATAAGATCAGCTTCGCTTAATATCCTGACCGCCCTGTATGTGATGTCTTCCAGATTTCCGATAGGTGTGGCGATGAGGTATAATTTACTCATCTTTATCTACAATGAATTTACGCCTGACCAGGTCAAGTATAAATTGTACGGACTCATCCTCCATATCCCAGTTAAAACTTGTGCTTATATAATTGAAAGCTTCATTGAAATTGCCGCAGGAATCAAGCTTATTGATAGCCTTCGCATAAGACTCAGAATCTTCATTAAAAAGATTCCTTATCAATTTGAATTTATCATTGATACCTATTGCTGAAATGATACTGGAGATAGGTTTTGACTGCAGTTTGGATGATATGTTCTGCTGACCGGCTTTTTCTGCAAGGGTCTCATAGACAAATTGCTTTTCGCCCTGCAGTTTATCAACGAGGATTTCAGGTTTGGCCTTTTTCTTCTCTGCAGACTTCCTGGGCTGAACAGCCTCTTTTTTTGGTTTGGGAGGCTGATCCTCATCAAAGAATTCAACCCTTTCGTCACCGCCTGATCTGGGGGCAGTCCGTGTCGGTTTAACTTCAGGTGGTTCTGCTGGCTGAGATGATGGTACATCTGTCTGGATTGGCCTGGTTTGTTTAACGGACGGTATCAGCAGGAGCCCTGAATACATATCACGGATAGCCGATAACAATATATCCCGTTCGATTTCCGGGATCTGCGAAATATTTTCGTACTGTGAGATAATTTGTTTTATCTTTTCAAGTGCTGATAGTATATTTTCAATTTTATTATTCATAAAAGTTTAATAAATCAACTTACAGTGTATATTTCTTTAATTTTGCAAAAATAAGGATAAAAATAGGATATCTTTCCAATGTCTTTTGAAAATAGTGTTAACGGTGAACAAAGAATGGGCCTGATTGAGGTTATCACAGGCTCTATGTTTTCAGGTAAAACAGAAGAACTTATAAGGAGACTTAAAAGGGCAAAAATCGCCAGACAAAGGGTTGAAATCTTTAAACCAATTGTTGATAATCGCTATTCAGAGACCGAAGTTGTTTCCCATGATGAGAATGCCATACAATCAACTCCTGTGAGTGATTCTTCAAAAATACTGGAGCTGGCTTCCGATGTGAAGGTAGTAGGCATTGATGAAGCACAGTTTTTTGACGATGGTCTTGTGGAAGTATGTAATACATTAGCTGACAGAGGGATAAGGGTTATTGTTGCCGGACTGGATATGGATTATAAGGGCAGGCCATTCGGGCCAATTCCGGGGCTTATGGCAATAGCGGAATATATAACAAAGGTTCATGCAATCTGCCAGAGATGCGGCGACCTGGCGCAATATTCATTCAGGAAATCACAGGATGAAGAGCTTGTATTGCTGGGTGAACTGGATGAATATGAACCATTATGCAGGAAATGTTACCTCAAAGCAATCAGACAAAGGCAGCCTTAATTAATGCCGCGTAATATATGAAGCAATATACTCTGGATATTCTCTGCAGAACAGTAGATGGAACTCTTTATGGTGATCCCGTATCATCTTTCAGCCAGATATCTGTCGACAGCAGGACACTGTATTCTCCGGAGGAAACCCTGTTCATTGCATTAAGAGGCGAACGGCATGACGGACATAAGTATATATTGGAGCTGGCAAGGAAAGGAGTCAGGAGCTTCATGGTTGAAGAAATACCCTTTGATCAGGAATTTCAGGAGAAAGTGAATTATATTAAAACTGGCGATACCCTGGCTGCTTTCCATAAATTCATTGAATACCACAGGTCACAATTCTCCATCCCGGTCATTGGTATAACAGGAAGTAACGGCAAGACCATTGTCAAGGAGTGGTTATACCAGATGCTCCAGAACAGCAAAAAAGTTATCCGAAGTCCAAAAAGCTATAATTCCCAGGTCGGAGTCCCCCTTTCCGTATGGCTGCTTGATTCAACTTATGACCTTGCGATTTTTGAAGCAGGAATTTCGCGGAAGGGAGAAATGCAAAACCTTCAGTCAATTATTCGCCCTGACATAGGAATTATTACAAATGTCAAGGAAGCACACCAGGAAAATTTCAGGGACTATGAGGAGAAGACGCATGAAAAACTGATCCTCTTCAGGGAATGCAAGACTATTATCTATTGCCGTGATCATGAACTTATTCACCGGATTGCAGCTGAAAGTTTTGAAAAGGAAAGATGTATTACATGGTCAGTGAAAGAACCTGCAGATATATTTATTAAAACTCTGACAAGTTCAAAGGGATGTGTCGAACTTGAATTTACATATAACGAAATAGTCAGCAAATTTGAGATTCCTTTCTCAGATGACGCCTCGCTTGAGAATATCATGCATGTTATTTCATGCCTGTTATGGATGAAGACAGATGTTTCACTTATCCGTCAGAATCTGAAAGCCCTCGCGCCGGTTGCCATGCGCCTTGAACTATTAAAGGGCATTAACCGGTGCACGCTTATTAATGATTCATATAACTCCGACATTGCATCGCTGACAATTGCACTGGATTTCCTGAATCAGCAAAATCAGTACCGGTTGAAAACTCTGATCCTGTCTGATATACTTCAATCAGGAAAAGAGGAGGAAGAATTATACCGTGAGATATCCTCAGTCATCAGAAAGAAAGGCATAAACAGGTTCATAGGCATTGGCGGGGCATTGTACAGGCAAAAAGAACATTTTGGCAGAGGTGCTTTCTACCTGTCAACGGACGATTTCCTTAACAACCTGAAGCCCGGAGATTTTTCAGATGAAGCTATCCTGATAAAAGGATCAAGATCCTTTAGCTTTGAAAGGATCAGCCTGGCATTGCAGCAAAAAATTCACAGTACAGTCCTTGAAATCAATCTTAATGCATTGATTCATAACCTGAATGTGTTCCGTTCAGGACTTAATCCGGGCACAAGAATAATGGTAATGGTTAAAGCCTTTTCTTATGGAAGCGGCTCCTGGGAAATCGCAGGTGCGCTTCAATACCAGAAGGTTGATTATCTTTCAGTTGCATTTGCCGATGAAGGTATTGCACTCAGGAATACCGGTATTTCCCTCCCGATTCTTGTTATGAATCCTGATATTTCCAGTTTCGGACAGATGATTGATCATAATCTGGAACCTGAACTGTATAATTTCAGGAGCCTTAAGAAATGTGAAGAGCAAATCCGGAAACAAAATCTGGTAAGGTATCCGGTCCACATAAAACTGGATACGGGAATGCACAGGTTAGGTTTTTGTGAACAGGATCTTGATTCCCTGGCCGATTTTCTGATGTCACATGATAATCTTGAAATCAAATCAGTATTTTCGCATCTGGCGGCTGCTGAAGATCCGGAACATGACAGTTTTACACGCCAGCAAATCAGTCTCTTTGAGAAGATGAGTGCAAAGCTGGTTAAACCGTTTCCTTATAAAATTTACAGGCATCTGCTTAATTCCGCAGGAATTGAAAGGTTTCCGGAAGCTCAGTTAGACATGGTAAGGCTGGGTATCGGAATGTACGGTATAAGTGTTTCAGAAAGAAAAGATCTTCAGAATGTAAGCACGCTGAAAAGCGTCATTTCCCAGATAAAATTTGTAAAAAAAGGTGAATCGGTGGGTTATAACAGGGGAAGCATCGAAAAATATGACCGGAAGATCGGGATCGTTCCTATTGGATATGCAGACGGTATTGACAGAAGAATAGGCAACGGGAATGGAAAGTTTTACATTAACAATACACCTGTTCCTGTAATAGGCAATATTTGCATGGATATGTGTTTTATTGATCTGACAGGGATGCAGGCAGAGGAAGGAGATGAAGTGATCATTTTCGGAGAATCATTCCCTGTATGGAAGATGGCAAAGACGGCCGGCACAATAACTTATGAGATACTGACAGGTATTTCCAGCAGGGTTAAACGGGTTTATTATCAGGAATAATCGAAAATGAACAGCATTAAGGTAATAATAACCCATAAAGATGAAAGCCATAATCTGGGAAAATGCTTTAAATCCGTTAAGGAAACAGGCGATACTTTCATTCTTATCGATTATATCAATTCAAAGACAGCCCAGGAATTTTGCCGTTCCAATGAGATCAAATACCTGAAAAACGAAGCATCACTCATTAATTCAAGCATTGCTGAACAAAATGATATCATGAAGGATGAGTTTATTTTTCTGATCGGAAGCAATGAATATATTTCAGGAAACCTGAGAGCCAATCTGTTAAAACTTAAGGACAAACTTAAATCTGACGTATACAGATTTATTGTAAGAAAAAACTATTACGGCAGATGGATGAAACATTCCGGGTTATATCCTTACTGGGAATCCAGACTTTTCAGGAAGAAAAAAGTGACCTGGACAGCCAATACCATTAAGGTGAAATCCAGGCCTAAAATTAATGTGGAATATGATACATTCATCGGGGAGATTTACAGTATGGTTTACAGCAGCATTTATAACCATATAGATCAGGTAAATAAAGCAACAGAGTCTGAAGCAGAATTATTATTAGTTTTGGGGAGCAGTACCGGCACTCTGAAAATAATGTTCAAACCGCTGTCTCAGTTCATGAAACTGTTTTTTGTTAAATTAGGATTTTTAGATGGCTTTTATGGTCTGACTAATGCAGTAATATCAGCCTATTCTCATTTTCTTGCACAGGTCAAACTGAAGTATCTAAGGAGAATGAAAGGAATTTAAGCAGGATTAAGATGCCAAATATCTCATTAGTAATAATAACCTATAACGAAGAGAGGAATATCGGAAAATGCCTTGAATCGGTCAAAGATATCGCTGATGATATTGTGGTCGTGGATTCTTTTTCCACGGATAATACCGCCGAAATATGCAGGAAGTACGGTACAAGGTTTATACAGCATGCCTTCGAGGGACATATTGAACAGAAAAACTGGGCAATTCCGCATGCAAAATACCCCCACATTCTTTCACTTGATGCCGATGAAGTTCTGTCGGAGGAATTAAGGAGATCTGTCTTTGAGGTTAAGGCAAACTGGAAATACGATGGTTATTACTTTAACCGGCTGACCAATTACTGCGGAAAATGGATACGTCATTCAAGCTGGTATCCATCGAGAAAACTGAGGCTGTGGGACAGCCGTAAAGGAAAGTGGGGCGGAACAAATCCACATGACAGATTCATTCTTGACAGAAAGTCAACAAAGAAATTCCTGAAGGGGGATCTTCTCCATTTTTCATATTACTCAATACAGGAGCACATCAGGCAGATTAATAAGTTTTCTGATATTGTTGCCATATCCTATCATAAAGAAGGAAGACGCGCTCCCATGTTTAATATAATCTTCAATCCAATATGGAGACTTTTCCGGGATTATGTCATTAAACTGGGATTTCTTGATGGATTTTATGGCCTGATAATCAGCGTAAATTCAGCACATGAAACATTCCTGAAATATACAAAATTAAGAAGGATCTGGAAAGAAGAGATAAGATCACAGAAGAACAGGATCTGTTTTTTCAACAGCCTTGAGACATGGGGAGGCGGTGAGAAATGGCATTATGATATCTCAACCCGGCTTGGTGCATCAGGATATAAGGTTTTTGTCATTTCAGGAAAAAACAGCGAGTTGTATAACCGGCTAAAGCAGACCCCCATACCGACCCGGCAGATAAGTATTTCAAATCTGAGTTTTTTAAATCCGGTTAAGATCCTTGAATTAAAGAAGATCCTTAAAAGGGAAAAAGTTAAGACGCTGATTGTCAATCTCTCCTCGGACCTTAAAGTGGCAGGACTGGCGGCTAAACTGGCAGGCGTAGAAAATGTGATATATCGACGCGGCAGTGCGATACCGATCCGTAATACAATTCTTAACAGGTTTATATTCAGGTACCTGGTTACAGATATAATAGCTAATTCAGAGGAAACAAAACGTACAATCCTTTTAAATAATCCTCGTCTTTTTGATGTCAATAAGATCAGGATCATTTATAATGGAATAGATCTTGAAGAACAACAGAAAACAAAGGCAAAAATATTGTATCAGAAAGAAGACGGGGAAATAATTCTTGGTAATGCCGCAAGGCTCACGGAAGAAAAGGGTCATATTTACCTTCTCGAACTGGCACGCCTTCTGAAGAAAAGAAATATCAGGTTTAAAATGCTTATTGCAGGCAACGGAAAACTTTATAACAGGCTGCAAAAGACTGCAAGATCGTATAAAATTGATAAAGAGGTCAGGTTCCTGGGTTTTGTAAAGAATATCAAAAGCTTTAACAGGACAATAGATATTTTTCTGCTTACCTCGCTTTGGGAAGGTTTCGGATATGTCATAGTTGAAGCTATGGCAGAAGAAAAACCTGTGATAGCTTTTGATATAAGCAGTTCCGCAGAGATTATTGATGAAGGGCTGACCGGCTACCTGGTGGAAAAAGGGAATGTCGAAGTGCTGGCAGAAAAAGTCAATGTGCTTGCTAAAGATGAGAAATTAAGAAAAACATTTGGTAAAAACGGGCGTCAGAAAGTCGAAAAAGTGTTCACACTCAACAAATCAATAAAACAGGTTGAAGAGCTTCTGGAAGAAGTGGCGCACTGATAAATCATAGTAAAATGGATAAAGAGATCAGGCCAATTACCATGCCTGGCATACATGAGAGATTTCATGCATTTTTCAGGAAATATGCTTCTGAGTTCACGCAGCCAAAGATACTTGAAATAGGAGCCGGACATGGCGCATTTACAGAACTATTATACAGGGAGGGTTATGATGTTTCAGCCTGCGATTTGTTCCCTGAATTATTTTACTTTAAGGAAGTTGAGTGCAGGAAAGCCGATTTGACTGAAAAATTGCCGTACACTTCAGAGTCATTTGATATCATTGTGGCTGTTGAAGTTATGGAACATGTGCATGACCATCAGATGATTTTCCTTGAATCCAGTCGCATTCTGAAGAATAAGGGCATCTTTCTTTTCTCCACGCCAAATATTTTATCGCTTAAGTCAAGGATCCGTTTCCTGTTTTCAGGATTTTTCTATGGATTTAAACCTCTGAATCACGAGAATAATGACGGTCTTCAGCATCTTTCTTCACTGACAGTTGACCAGTACATAAATCTGGGTCTTAATAAAGGATTTAAGCAGTATGATTTTTCCATTGACAAACGGCAGGCAACATCGCGGCTTTATATATTCCTGATACCTTTTTTATGGGTTTACTGCAGATTAAAGAAAATCGATTATACAATCCATAACAGGTATAATTATCTCACGGGAAGAATTTTATTCGGCTGTTTCAGGAAATAGACTTGGAGTCATGATGCTTTATAAACTGGTCCTTTTTCCATGTGTGTTTCCATCGGTTATGGGTCCATAGATATTCAGCAGGACTGTCCCTTATAATGTTTTCAAGATTCTGATAGTATTTTTCTGTAATCTCATATGGTTTTGTATTTGCAGGATCTGAAGCAAGCGTAACAAAGACAGATTCATAATACCCCCTGCGTACCTTAAGATGTTTGATAAATACAACCGCCATATTCAGTTTCCTGGCAATTTTTTCCGGTCCAAGAATAACAGAAGTATCCTGGTTCATGAAGCGGATCCAGTGTTGTATCTCTGTCCACCTTGGCCTCTGGTCAGCAAGTATACATGCAATCACCCTGGTCCCGCTTTTCTGGCTCTCAATAAGTGTCCTGAAAGTTTTTTCTTTGGTAACAGGCATTACCCCATACCTGGTCCTCAGCGTAATGAACATCCTGTCAAAATACTTGTTGTGAAGTGTTTTATACACTGCAAATATTTTATAATCAGTGAATAATGGAATCAGGGAAAGCCACTCCCAATTGCCATAATGAGCGCTGACAAGCAGGACATCTT
>JBGPAO010000001.1:0-52388 GCA_041480755.1 Bacteroidia bacterium | reverse complement strand
TTTTTCGACCTCCCGGTATTTTTAAATTATCTATCGAGTAAAATGCAAATTCCGTACCAAACACTTTAAAATTAATCCGGGAATTTAAAATTTAACATATAATTCCTGATTAATATTGCTACTATATTACGAAGAAATGATGATAAATAAAAACGACGGATTGTTAAGATTCGCATTTATCAGGTATTAATATTTATTTGCTTATTTTGCAGTTTACCCTGATCTCAGGAATTTAACAGGAATACAATGCCAAAAGAACTCACCACCAGGGCTGAAGATTATGCTCAATGGTATAATGATCTGGTGATAAAAGCCGATCTTGCCGAAAATTCAGTTGTAAGAGGATGCATGGTCATTAAGCCAACCGGATATGCTATATGGGAAAAGATACAATCGGCACTCGACAGGATGTTTAAAGCTACCGGGCACTCCAATGCCTATTTCCCTCTTTTGATTCCAAAATCATTTTTCAGCCGTGAAGCCAGTCATGTTGAAGGTTTTGCAAAAGAATGCGCAGTAGTCACCCACTATCGTCTTAAAACTGACAAAATCACAGGCGGTGTTGTTGTCGATGAAACAGCAAAACTTGAAGAAGAGCTTATTATCAGGCCAACTTCAGAAACTATTATCTGGAACAGTTATAAAAACTGGATCCATTCTTATCGCGACCTGCCGATCCTTATAAATCAGTGGGCAAATGTCGTAAGATGGGAAATGCGTACACGATTATTTCTCAGGACTACAGAGTTTCTCTGGCAGGAAGGTCACACCGCTCATGCAACCAGGGAAGAAGCCATTGAAGAGACGTTGAAGATCATCGATATATACGCTGATTTTGCCGAAAACTGGTTGTGTCTGCCGGTTATAAAAGGTCGAAAAACGGAAAATGAAAGATTTGCCGGGGCCATTGATACATATGCAATCGAAGCAATGATGCAGGATGGTAAGGCACTTCAGTCAGGAACTTCGCATTTCCTGGGACAAAATTTTGCTAAGGCATTTGATGTCCAGTTTACGAACCAGGACGGAAAGCTTGACTGGGTATGGGCTACTTCATGGGGAGTTTCAACCCGGCTGATGGGAGCTTTAATAATGGGACACTCTGATGATAACGGACTGGTCATTCCGCCCCGGCTGGCACCTCTTCAGGTTGTTATTATCCCTATTTATAAAAACCAGGATGAACTGGAGCAAATAAGCAAGATTGCTCTGGACATTAAAAAAACACTTGAAGAGAATCAAATATCCGTGAAATATGATGACCGGGATACTCATAAGCCCGGCTGGAAATTTACCGATTACGAACTGAAAGGTGTTCCTGTAAGACTTGCTATCGGGCCCCGCGATATTATAAATCATACTGTTGAGATTGCCCGGAGGGATACACTTGAAAAGTGGTCGGCACCTCAGGAAAATATTGTCGGCAGGATTAAGGAGCTGCTTGATGATATCCAGAATTCTCTGTTCAGGAAGGCACTGGAATTCCGAAACCAGAATACTTTCAGAACAGATGATTACCAGGAATTTAAAGATATTATCACGAACCGCGGAGGGTTTGTAATGGCACACTGGGACGGAACGACTGAAACAGAAAACAAGATTAAGGAAGAGACCAAAGCTACAATTCGTTGTATCCCTCTTGATCCGGATCCGGAAAAAGGAAAATGTATTTATACCGGAAAGCCTTCCGATCAAAGAGTTCTTTTTGCTAAAGCATATTGACCACTGACCGAATAACTATGGAAAGCCAAAATGTTAAACAGACAATTATTGATACCATAAAGGGTAAATCTACCCTGAAGCAGAAAGTATATGACAATACTTTGCAGGCATTTGGTACTCTTAAGGAAGTTTTAAGTGAACTGGCCGATTATTATAACGGACAGGTAACTGATGTGGATAGCCGTATCCTGCTTGAATACAAGGATAATGGAATTTTCAGCGCTCAGCTGAAGATTGCAGGCGATCTTCTGATATTCGGAATGCATTCAAATATCTTCGAATTCGACCGGGAACATGGGGTATGGAAAACTTCATATATACAGGCCGACAGGATGGCATCATATTGCGGGATAATTAATATTTATAATTTCCTTGCAGATTCATTTAAATATAACAGGTGGGACGACCTTGGTTACCTGATCGGAAGAATTTTTATAAATAAAGAAATGTATTATTTTGTAGAAGGTAAAAGACAGCTTGGGTTTTTCTACAATAATTTCGGCAAGGTGATGCTCGATAAGAAAACACTTGAAGATATAGCAAACCTGGCCATTAATTACAGCCTCGAGTTTGACCTGCTGGTCCCGCCTTACGACGCAGTCAAAATTATTAATGTTGAACAAATCAGCCAGCGCATTCAGTTCTCCCTTATGAAAACGGGCAAAAGGCTGGGATTCCGCTTCAATTCTGATGACGTCAGCGCATATTCAAAATAATTCTGTGAATAAACCGTATATTAATGTGGTTAAAGCTTATCTGAGGGCTGCCTGGAATTCTATTCTATAACTATTTTATCATTTGGAACAGCGCCTTCTATATATTACTGCATTGCTGCTGGTTTTCTCAATTTCAGTCCGGTCACAGGATAGTACGAACAGCAAATCTGATACCCTCTTTTTATCACGGGGGTCTGTTCTTATTATAGGAACGGAAAAATATGAGATTGTCAGAGATACAGTCTTTATTGTTCCTTATGGAACAGAATACCAGCTGAGGATAGACCGGAAAACACAAACGGATACGTTCTTCGATTCCCTTGAGGTGCGTGCATCTCAACATAAATGGACAGAAAGACTTCATAATATAGTTGTCACCGCGCCCAAAAAAAAGACGATCAGTGATACTCTTCAGACATCGCATAGTATTTCTCCCTTTGTCAAATCTGAGGGAAAAGTTATAAGAAATATAAAAATCCAGCGGCTTACACCATTTGGACCAACAATTTTTGATACCACCAGGATAGCCAGAAGTGCCCTTGAAAAAGCCGGTAATAAAATGCACCTTAATACCCGTGAAAAAATAATCTCAAATTATATTCTTTTTTCTGAAGGTGACAGGATTGATCCTTCTGTTCTTTCTGACAATGAGAGAATTATCCGGCATTTATCCTTTATAGAAGATGCCAGGATATTTATTATTGATGACCCCCGGAATCAGGATTCTGTTGATGTCCTGGTCCTTACGAAAGATGCGTTCTCAATCGGGGTTGGCGGCGAGGTTAGTGACTGGGATGCAGGCAGTGTTAAAATATTTGAAAATAACCTCGCAGGTTTAGGGCAGGAGCTGCATGCAAGCTTTCACTGGAACGGCTCAAAAGATCCCTGGTACGGCAAGGAAATATTTTATATCATCAATAATTTGGGTGGCACCTTTATCGATAGTAAAATAAGGTATGCCCAGATATTTGATAAAGAAACTTTTGAATTTTTATTTGACAGGCCTTTCATCACACCAGATACTAAATATGCCGGAGCAATTCAATATGAGCATACCGCAAGGAATTCTAATATAAATTATGGAGATACCCTTATCGTCCCCACCAGAATTAATTACAATCTGTTTGATCTGTGGGCTGGCCGGTCTTTCTCACTTACCTCTTCCAGAACCTATTCAACTGAAAGGATAAATTTTGTTATCGCCAGCAGGGTTCAATCAAAATATTTTTATAAACGCCCCGACAACGTAACAGATAACACATTTTATGATTATCATAATAAGACTTTATGGCTCAGCAGTTTTTCAATAACAAGCCAGAAATTCTTCAGGAGTAACCTGATCTATAATTTTGGGCGTACGGAGGATATTCCTAATGGTTTTCAGCTGAATATAACATTCGGGCCAGAATTCGGGGAATTTAACAGAAGGTTTTATATGGGAACCGGACTGGCATGGGGAGGCCTGATTGGCAACCTGGGGTACATTTATGCAAATGGCGAGCTGGGAGGTTTTGCAAATTCTCTGAAATCACCTGATCAGGCTGTAATACACGTTAAATCAAATTATTTCACAAACCTCTTTATTATCAACAGGTTCAAGATCAGGCAGTTCGTAAATTTTGAATACATCAAAGGTGTCCAGAGGTTTGTTGATGAATATATTTACATTGAAAATGACAAAGGTATTCGTGGATATACAAACGAACTCGCCAGGGGTAAAAAAAGAGCTACAGCCAGTTGCGAGATCGCTGTATTCTCTCCTTATTATTTCTATGGATTCAGGTTTGTATTCTTTGGCTTCGCCGATTTTGGACTTATCTCATCTTCAGAACCTCTTCTGCTAAGCCAGCTACATTCTGGCATCGGTTTCGGAATCCGGATAAAAAATGAACGGCTCACAATTGAGACAATTCAATTACGGCTGGGATATTATCCATCTTTACCAGACGAAACATTCCCGTTTGCTTTTGACTTCTCGGGAGAACAAAAACTAAATCCTAAGGATTTTTATGTATCCAAACCCGATGTAATAGGTTTTGAATGATCTTTTAACCTCCTGATGATTTATCAGATTTACTTTTTTTTCTGATTACATTTTCAGAAATTTGTTCAATAAACTGAATATAATGCTTGACCAGTTCCGGTCCTTTATCAGGGAAAACCATCTTATCAGGAAATCTGATAAAATTCTTCTGACTGTAAGCGGAGGTATTGATTCAGTGGTAATGTTGGATCTGTTTATTAAAGCAGGTTATAATTGCGGAATAGCCCATTGTAATTTTGGCCTTCGCGGTGCTGAATCAGATGAAGATGAAGATTTTGTACGCCAGCTGGCATACCAGTATGGCATCAGGTTTTTCTATAAGCGATTTGATACTGAGGAATATGCTGAAGACCAGGGCATTTCTATCCAAATGGCAGCCAGGAAACTCAGGTATGACTGGTTCGATAAAATACGCAAAGCGCAGTCATTCAACCTTATTGCCACTGCCCATAACCAGGATGATGTCCTTGAGACTTTCTTTATTAACCTTTCACGCGGTTCAGGCATTCATGGTCTGACCGGAATTAAAGTCATTTCAGGCAGAATAATCCGTCCTTTATTATTTGCTCCCCGGAGTATGATTGAGACATATGCAAATGAATTCTCAATATCACACCGTGAAGATTCATCAAATGCTTCTGAAAAATATATACGTAACAAAATCAGGCATAAGATTCTTCCATTATTTGAAGCAATCAATCCATCCTTCAGGAATACCCTGATGGAGACTATTCAAAAACTGAGAGATGCTGAGTCAATCTATACTGATGAGATTAATCTCAGGCGAAATGAAATTATAAAAGAAAAGGATGATATCATTTCAATTTCCCTGGACAGACTCAGGGAACTTCCTCTGCGTAAAACTTATCTTTTTGAATTTTTGTCTGAATATCATTTTTCACCTAAACAAATTGCTGATATCGACGAATCTGTCAATGCAACATCAGGAAAACAATTTTTTTCAACCACCCATCGTCTGGTCAAAGACAGGTCAGAGATGATAATTACTCCAATCGGAGATGAAGAATACCGCAAGTTTTATATACCTGAAGGAACTGACAGGATTTTCGAACCTCTTCATCTTGAATTTATTGTTGTTGAAAACACACCGGGCTTCCATATCCCTTCAGAACCAAATATTGCCAGTCTCGATTACGATCTTCTTACATTCCCTCTTCTGATAAGGAAATGGCAAAGCGGTGATTACTTTCGTCCGTTTGGAATGAAACACAGGAAAAAACTCAGTGATTTCCTGGTTGACCAGAAAATATCCATTGTTGATAAAGAAAACCAGTGGCTATTACTTAATAATGAAGATATTGTGTGGGTGATCAACCAGAGAATAGATGAGAGATATAAAATCAGTCCGTGGACGAAGCAGATTCTTATGATCAAATCAGTTATTTAATCTTCTACGTAAAAAATCCAGAAAAACAGTCTGAATAACAATCTAAGTCAATTCTATATTTTTCCTGAGTCCGTCAAAAAACTGTTTCAGCTTCTCGAAGTCCTTGTTCGTAATTATCTCTATAAGCGAATCAAGTTTAGCATTGATTTTTTTCACCTGCTCCGCTGTGTAAGGACTGAAAAGAATTTCTGACAGGAGGTAATCATCTTCAGAAAGAACACCCCTGGCTACCTCAAGGTGCTTTCTGAAAGTGGTTCCGGGAGCTTCCTGCTTCTTCATGCAGGCCGCAAATACAAGTGAAGATGAGAATGGAATTGATAAGGAATATGCGATAGTCTGGTCATGTTCCTCGAAAGAATATTCGTAAATGTTTAGTTTCAGGGATTTGTAAAATTTCCTGAAAAACTGTTTCCCTTCCTCATCCGATTCCTTTATTATGATTGCATTTTCCGTACTAAGATCCTTAATGTTGCCAAATGTCGGGCCGAACATTGGATGTGTCGAAACAAATCTCTTCCCGCTTTCTTTATAATACAAAAAGAGGCCATTCTTAACTGAAGTGATATCGGCCAGAATACAATTTGTGTTCAAAAATGGCTGTATCTCCCGGAACACTTGAACAGTGCTATTAAGTGTCACAGCATTTATCAATAAATCAGGATTGAACACCCCGATCTCTTCATAAGACAGGAATTTGTGAGAATTAAAAAAGTATTTCAGCTTTTGCTTCTCTTTATCGTAAACCCCAACATCATAATCCAGGCAAAGTGCTTCCACAAGCCATGAGCCCATCTTGCCTGCTCCCATTATTGCAATTTTCATTATTTCATTTATTGATTCTGTTAATTTTCTGTTCAAGCATCATTAAGTCCGCCAGTACAATTGCTGCAGCTGCCTCTGTCACAACAGGAACCCTCAGGGCAATACATGTATCATGCCTGCCTTTAATCCTGAGATCAACTAATTTGCCTGTCTTAAAATTTAAAGTTTTCTGGTCCTGCGGGATACTTGAGGTAGGTTTTACCGCAACACGAAAAACTATTTCATTACCGTTTGATATGCCGCCATTTATCCCACCTGAATAGTTAGTCCCGGTCTTTCCATTAATGCTGATTATTTTATCATTATGTTTACTCCCTTTCATTTTTGCAGAATTAAAGCCTGATCCGAATTCAATTCCTTTGATTGCAGGTATTGAAAAAATCATATGGCTTACCAGCGATTCCACCGAATCGAAAAAAGGTTCCCCCAGTCCTGCCGGCACATTTGTTATCCTGCATTCCACAATCCCTCCAATAGAATCTTTCTCTTCCATGGCTTTGTTCACTGCTGATTCAATATCGTTTGATCCTCCGGCTTCAACAAGTTTTGCATCACACAGAATAGGACGTATAATTTTTTTTGCGATGACACCTGCAGCTACCAGAGATGTTGTAAGTCTTCCTGAGAAATGACCTCCACCCCGGTAATCTGCAAATCCTCCATATTTTTTCAGCGCAACAAAATCAGCGTGACCAGGCCGCGGAATTTCCTTCGATGATTCGTAGTCTGATGACCTGACATTTCTGTTTCTGACCATGACTGTAAGCGTTGCACCTGTAGTGTACCCGCTAAAAACACCACTAATGATCTCAGGTACATCTTCTTCCTTTCGCGGAGTTGTACCCGGACTTCCGCTCTTCCTGCGCATGAAATCCTCGGCGAAATGTTCCTCTGTCAGAGGGATCCCGGCGGGACAACCATCCACTGCAATTCCTATAGCAGGACCATGCGATTCCCCGAAGATGGTTACACGGAATATTCTGCCAAAACTGTTCATTTTAATGTTTATATAATATAATCTGACAACAGAATCTTCAGTTTCCCGGAAGTCATTTTAAACTATTTCGAATAACCCAATATCCTGTAAAAAGACTTCATTTCTTTACCGGTAACCTGCCCGGGGCCGGTTTTACTGTTTTTATCTGCAGCCGCATAAGTAAATTCTGCGCCAAGTAGCGGGGCTGCTAATCTTGTAATAAGACCATCGATTCCCATTCCAAAAGAAATGATATTCTTCTCAAGTGTATAAAGAGACATCAGATTTGCCGAATCATCAGGATTAACCACCTGGCACGCAATTTTAACAATTTCAGCACCGGCTTCCCTGCATATTTTTATTATCGACCTCAGTTCCGGGATAGGCGGTGTCAGATCAAAATTATGGTATGAGATTATCACTTTACATCTATGTTCTTTCGCCAGTTTAATGAGTGTTTCCCTCATCCCGATGGGCATTTCAAGCTCAATATCAATATATTTTGCTCCGCTAAAGATTGCGGTTTTAAGCAAGTCCATACGTTCACTATCTGAAAACTTTCCTTCACGGCAGGTTGCAATTGTTCCTGCCGGTATACTGAAAAGCCGCTTAACCTGAATTTTAGTCAGATCCAGCAGATCAAGCCTGAGTTCGGCTAATTCCTCGCGATTCAGAATTCGCCTGCACTGATCATAATTTTTATTTGCTATGCAGATGCAAATCATTCAGAATAAATTTTAACCTGTCCAGTTCCATATACTTAATTACAGATTTGCCTAAATCCTCAAGAAGCACAAGCCCGATAACCTCTCCCCTCTTCTTTTTGTCTTTCCTGATTGCCTGAAAAAGTCCGTCTGGATCGGCATCCAGTGAAACAGGAAGTCCCAGGTTCTGAATTAATGATTTCAGGCGTATTGCTGTCTGTTCAGGAAGGAGACCTTCACTGACAGAGATAGTCCCGGCAATATTCATCCCAATGGCAACTGCTTCCCCATGAGTAATTCCGGATATTTTCTCAAGTGCATGTGCAAAGGTATGACCAAAATTTAATTTTGTCCTTTCTCCTTTCTCAAATTCATCAATTTCAACGAGTTTGACTTTATTACCTGCAGACATATAAACAATCTCATCAATCACTCCAGGATCCATTTCAAGTATCTCCTTAGAGCGGTTTTCGCAATATTCAAAGAGTCCCCTATCCATAATCGCACCATATTTAATAACTTCAGCCAATCCCCCTATGAATTCTTTCCTGTTAAGTGTTTTCAGCATTTCCGGATCACATATTACAAATTCAGGCTGTCTGATGACACCTATTATATTTTTAAAGTTTTTAAAATCAACTCCATTTTTACCCCCAATAGCTGCATCCACCTGGGCAAGCAGGGAGGATGCAACAAATCCAAACCGCATTCCTCTCAGGTAAGTGGACGCAACGAAACCTGCCAGGTCACATACTACTCCCCCTCCTATTCCAAGGATAAAATCTTTTCTGTCAATTTCAGCATCAACCAATTGTTCATAAATTGAATGAACCGTCTCCAGGTTCTTGCTCTGTTCTCCTGGTTCAATCTCAGCAACCAGCCCTGCCGGGAAAAAATCCCTGTAATAACGGCTTACATTCTTATCTGTAATCACCGCTATCCGGCAATCAGCTATCCGTGCAGGTAAATCTGCCAGATTGCCTCCCGTAATTATGCTGCAATGACCTGTTCCGGTATTTAAATCGATTGTCCTCAATAATTATTCAATTTAAGTATTAATCACTTTCCGTTTCCTTACCCAGGTTCATTATCTTATTCTGGTGACTAATTGATTCCTCATGAATGGCTGTGAAAACCGTCTGAATAAAATCGCTGCTTAAACCTTTATCAGCTCCCATCTGCAGGCGCTTATTCAATATGGAATCCCACCGTTGCGATTGAAAGATTGATATATTATGTTCCTTTTTATACCGGCCGATTTCTTCAGAGACCAGCATCCTCTTCTCAAAAATATCAATTATTTTGTCATCGAGGCCATCAATTTGTGCCCTGAGCTCCCCAATTGTCAGTAAAATGCCATTTTCAATATGAGGATCCCTGATCACCAGTTTGTCCAGAAGTTTTTTTAACTCTTCAGGAGTCACCTGCTGTTGGGGATCACTTAATGCATTATCCGGATCGATGTGGGATTCAATCATCAGCCCCTCAAAATTGAGGTCCATGGCTTCCTGTGATACTTCAAATAATCCCTCCCTGTTGCCGCAGATATGGCTTGGATCAGTTATTACAGGTAATTCAGGTATCCGTCTTTTAATCTCGATTGGGATCTGCCACTGAGGATTATTTCTGAATCCTGATTTCTCGAAAGTTGAAAAGCCCCTGTGTATTGCGGCCAGTTTCTTAATTCCGGCCTGGTTAAGCCGCTCCATAGCTCCAATCCATAGATCAATATCAGGATTAACCGGATTTTTAACAAGGACAGGGATATCTATACCCTGCAGTGTATCTGCTATTTCCTGAACTGCAAAAGGATTCGCAGTTGTCCGGGCACCAATCCAGAAAATATCCACCCCAAATTTTAGTGCTTCGTAAACGTGTTTAACATTTGCTACTTCGACAGCTGTAAGCATCCCGGTTTCCTCCTTGACTTTTTTCAGCCATGCTAATCCTTTTGATCCGACGCCCTCAAATGCATTAGGACGGGTTCTTGGCTTCCATATACCTGCTCTGAAAACCCTGATTCCCAGTCCCGCAATCTGTTTTGCTGTTGACATGACCTGCTCTTCGGTTTCGGCACTGCAGGGACCCGCGATGATGAACGGCCTTTCAAGTTTGATCCCGCCAACGACAAATGGTTCAATATCCAGTTTGATGCTCATTTTCTATGATATTTTAAAAAGAACCTAAAAACGTCTTAAAATCGATGTCTCCTCTTAAATTATTTGAGTGTTTAATTTTAGTCATTTCAAATTTCAAATTTTAGTCATTTCTTCAAAGTATTGACCTCCCCTTCTGATATTCACCCAGAATACCGAGATTACTTGTAAATGGTTTAACTGCTTCAAGGGATTTCTGATAAAGTGAGTAATCCTCTATTTCAACATCAATATAAAACTGGTATTCCCAGTCTTTTCCTATAATTGGTATTGACTGAATCTTAGTCAGGTTAATTTCATAATATGATAAAATTGAAAGGATCTTTGAAAGACTTCCTATTTTATGGGCAAGCGCAAAATGAATGGATGCTTTATTTACCGGGAGGATTTCTTTATTATTGTGATTATTCTCAACTATAATAAGAAATCTTGTATAATTCTTTTTGTTGGTTTCAATTCCGGCAGCGATTATTTCCAGCTTATATTTCTCAGCAGCCTGTCTGCTGGCAATCGCTCCTGTACCTTTAAGTTCATTATCCCTGATATCCTTTGCGCTTAATGCGGTATCCGGACTTTCGATGAGCCTAATATGCGGATAACTATCAAAAAAGTCCTGACACTGGAGTATGGCCATGGGATGAGAATAGACTTCATGGATCTGATCTATCTTCTGTCCGGGTAATACTACAAGGTTTTGTTCAATCCTGAGGTATATTTCCCCGATGATTCTCATGTTTGAATCCTGCAGAAGACTGTAATTTGGCAGAATACTGCCTGCCAGAGAGTTTTCAATAGCCATAATACCATAATCAGCATTATTCTTTTTAAGGGATTTCATCATATCCTTAAAGGTAAGCCTTGGCATAATTTCGATTTCCTCACCTTCGAAATAGTAGTTAGCTGCAATTTCGTGAAATGCTCCATACCCGCCCTGTATAACTATTTTTTTTGGCATTGTTCGCTGTGTTTAGTTTATAAAAAAAAATCCCGGGCTTTCTGCCCGGGATTCTATTAATGTTTTGTTTGCATCATTTATATTTCTTGCCCGGGCCTTCAGTAACCTGAAAGAAATAATAAAAGAAGAAATAAAAGTAACCCGTTAATAAATCATTAATTTTGACTGTCATTTTCAGTCTGTTTTCAAAATCGGTACAAACCTAATCATTCTTTTTATTATTAGCAAGAATAAGCAATAATTTAAAACTAAATACATGATTTTTCTGATAAAATGAAAGGAATTACAAAAAAAGAAAGGTTTAAAACCCTGGTAAAATATTTTCAGGAGGTAATGCCCGAACCTGAAACGGAACTTGAATATACTGATCCGTATGAATTAATTGTTGCCGTGATATTATCCGCCCAATGCACTGATAAAAGGGTAAATATGATTACCCCGGATTTTTTTAAACGGTTTCCTGCAGCAGAATTACTTGCATCATCTACCGCTGAGCAGGTGTACGAGCTTATTAAAAGTTGTTCATACCCTAACAACAAAGCAAAGCATCTTATTGGTATGGCCAGAACACTTGTTAATGAGTTTAACAATAAAATACCTGCAGATGTAGAACTTCTGCAGAAATTACCAGGCGTTGGCAGAAAATCAGCTAATGTGATAGCATCGGTAATTTACAGGATGCCTGTTATGCCGGTTGACACACATGTTTTCAGGGTATCTCAGCGTATTGGTCTTACATCTAAAGCCAGGACACCGCTGCAGGCAGAAAAACAGCTGACACAAAATTTTCCAAAGGAAATAATAAGCAAAGCTCATCACTGGCTGATCCTCCATGGCAGGTATATATGCACCGCCAGAAATCCAAAATGCACGGATTGTGGAGTGAGAGGAATATGTAAATACTATAATTCTAAAATAAAAACTGCCTGAAAAACGTTAATTTTGAACACACTTATGAAAAATCTAATTTCCATAGCAGTTATCATATTATTTTCTCTTCTTCCTTCCGGATATTCTCTGAAGAAAACAGATTATCGTGATGCAAGGTTAAAGAATGTCTGTAAGGATCTCAGGGGCGATGCCTTAATTTATTTCATTTTCATTGATAACAGGACGACATCACCATGGACTGAATTTGATATTCAGTCCACCATCGATTCAGTCAGAGTCGCAATAAACTGGCTGGATACTCAGGCTAAAAAAAATAATATCGTCCTGAATATCATTTCTGATTTTTACATCGGGGAAGAGTTTACAACGATCACAAAAAATCTCCCTGCGGGAACAGTAAGTGAATCCATTTCTGTCCCGAATATGAAAAAGGGAACCGTATTAATTAATACCTGGGCAGACGGAATTGCCAAGATAGCCGGAAATTCCCTTCCCATAAAGGAAAAAGAAGGCCTGCCCGAAATCCAGAATCCAAGGAATAAAGAAAGACTGGTAGCCTATCTCAGGGATGAGAACAATGTTGAAAGTGTTGCTCTTTTATTTATGGTAAATAATTACTATAAGACCGACATTTCCGTTGCCATGAATACTATGAGCACTCAAGATGTCGAATTTGCAATTGTAAGCTATAAGTATCCTTCCGAAATAGCCCATAATCTTTTACATCTTTATGGAGCTGCAGATATGTACAGAACCATATACAGGCAGAATGACAAAAAGATTAAATTCCTTGAATCTGAATTCCCGGATGAAATCATGCGGGATCCATATGGAAAAAATATCTGGTCCCTTGAAATAAGCAGCTACACTAAATATCTGATCGGCTGGACTAATGAGATTGATTACAGATATGAAGCCTATCTGACAGACTGAATTTTCAGCTGAAGGAGAAGATCACTCCAATAGCATCCAATGCAGGTTAAATCCATCTATCTTGATTATAATGCTACAACTCCCGTTGATCCGGAGGTTGCTGAAGCAATGAGGCCATTCCTTACTGAAAATTTTGGCAATCCATCCAGTTCCCACTCATTCGGATTTGAAGCAAAAAAAGCCGTTGAATCTGCAAGGAACAACGTTGCTTTACTTTTAAATTGTCTGCCTGAGGAAATAGTATTTACAAGCGGCGGAACTGAATCAAACAACTTTGCAATAAAAGGGATTGCAGAAAAATTTCATGATAAAGGCAGACACATAATTACTTCTGCCATTGAACATCCGGCTGTTCTCGAAGTCTGTGCTTATCTTGAGAGTAAGGGTTTCCTGGTAACCTATATACCTGTTAATCAATCAGGAATTATTGATATATCAATTCTCAGGGAGTCAATCAGGAAAGATACTATCCTGATCTCTGTAATGCATGCAAACAATGAAACAGGGACTATTCAACATGTTGCTGAAATTGCTGAAATTGCAAAATCAAATGGGATAATTTTTCATACAGATGCAGCACAATCAGTCGGCAAAATAGAAGTTGATATCAGACAACTGGGTGTTGACCTGCTTTCCCTGGCCGGACATAAACTTTACGGACCAAAAGGGATTGGCGCTCTGTATATCAGATCCGGTATTATGCCAGTCAAACTAATGCATGGAGCAGATCATGAAGGGAACCGGAGAGCAGGCACCGAGAATGTAATGGAAATAGCCGGGTTGGGAAAGGCATGTGAAATAGCTAAAAGAGATCTTGGGAAAAACTCTCTCCAATTCAAAGCCACCCGGGATCTTTTGTATGATAAAATCAACTCTGCGGTGAAGTATGTTGTGCGCATCGGTGATCCTGTGAACTGTCTGCCAAATACTCTGAATTTAGCTTTTCCGGGGATCGATGCCGGATTATTACTGTCTTCCATGCCCGGGATCGCGGCGTCTGCCGGTGCTGCCTGCCACAGTGACAAACACTCCATATCTCATGTTCTTCAGGCAATGGGGATCTCAACAGATAATGCCATAGGAGCTGTCAGGTTTTCAACAGGAAAATTTACTACAACTGAAGAAATAGAACAAAGTGCTGATATAATTATCCGTACGGTACTGGATATATCATCGTCCCCCGGTAAAAAACCTGACAGAAAAATGGCATCAAGGATCAGGCTCACAGAATTTACTCATGGTCTGGGTTGTGCCTGCAAGGTTGGACCTGAATTTCTTGAGAAGATAATCAAAGAGATTCCGCTTACGAATGATCCAAGAGTAATAATCGATGCGAGAAATGCAGATGATGCAGCTGTTTATAAAATCAATGATGAAACTGCATTAATCCAGACAGTTGACTTTTTTACACCTGTTGTTGATGATCCCTACGATTTCGGTGCTATTGCCGCATCAAATGCACTGAGTGATATCTACGCAATGGGCGGGAAACCTCTCTTTGCACTTAATATAGCAGGATTCCCCATCAGCAGACTTCCCGGGGAAATTCTTGAATCCATTATAAAAGGAGCCAGTTCAGTTGCATCTGAAGCTGGCATATATATCCTCGGCGGTCATACTATTGAAAATACCGAACCGATTTTCGGAATGTCAGTTACGGGAACTGCCCATCCGGCAAAAATTCTCTCCAACAGCAATGCCAGACCTGGTGATGTTTTAATATTGACAAAACCGATAGGAACAGGGATAATCACTACCGGCATAAAAAAAGGCCAGGTAACTGACCAGGTAATCCATGATACTGTGGCTTTAATGAAACAATTGAATAAAACTGCATCGGAAGTGGCATATGAATACCCGGTCAACGCCTGCACTGATATAACGGGATTCGGACTTGCCGGGCATCTGACAGAAATGATCTCTGCCAGCAAAGTATCTGCAATAATAAATTATAAACAGGTTCCCATTATTAGCGGAACCTTTGATTTACTCAGATTGGGTTTAATTCCCGGCGGAACAAAAAGAAACAGGGAATATTATGATGCATCTATCAAATGGGAACCTGGTATTAGTGAGGATTACAGGTTAATATTCTGTGACGCCCAGACATCTGGTGGCCTGCTTTTTTCTGTACCTGAATATGCAAGCAAATCTTTTCTTAATGACCTCAAGAAACACGGTGTAAATAACGCAGTGATAATAGGCAATATAGTACCTGAAAGCCCCTCAAGAATAATAATTCACTGATCATTTTTAATAATTTATTGCCTGTCAGATAATTATGAGGATGCGATTTCTTTCTTCAATTTTGTTTTTTAAAAAAAAGTGTTAATTTTACTACTGATTAATAACATTATATAGTTCATCAAAACCTTCAAACCATGGGCAAGAAAATCTTCCTGTCATTGCCTGTTACCATAGCTGGCTTATTTTTAATAGCAGTGATGTTTTCAGGTTGTGCATCAAACAAAAAAAAGAGCACCGGTGAAAACTTTGGACTGGATTCAACCGAAATCAGTGAAGGTCTTCTCGATGATGTCGGCCAGGCAAAGCAAATTTTCTACTCTCTTCCTTCACCTTTGGAGACTGCAATGTTGATAAAAAATGCAGGTGCAACATATAATGAAGAGCTGTTGAATCCAATATCAAATGCATCAAAATATACTACAAACAAGACCCGGGCTCTGAATCTTGGAATTTATACAACAGATCTCAGTTTTGCCAGTCTTTTTGACCAGACGCAGACTTCAATTGATTATATGAATGCAGCCAAACTGATGGCCAATGGGCTTGGAATTCTTGACGCTATTGATAATAATACCATTGAAAGGCTTGAGGAAAATATAAATAATCGCGATGTGATTATGGATATTATTTCAGAAACATTTATGAACTCAAGCTCCACTCTGACCGAATCTGCACGCCCTGCTCTTGCATCAATTGTCCTGGTGGGTGGCTGGATTGAAGGTTTATACATCGCAACAAGTCTTGTCGGTGATGCGCCAATTAAAGACAATAAGCTTGTCGGCAGAATTGTTGATCAGAAACTTTCATTTGACATTGTCCTTAAATTACTGGATGATAATAAAGATAATCCTGATGTTGCTGAATTGATAAAAGAAATTAATGACCTTAAAGTCACATTCGATAAAATCACAATCACTTCATCAAAGATAACCGTTGTTCCCGATGAGGAATCAAATGTTACCATCCTGAAATCAGAAACCCGGGTCAATATAACACAGGATATTTTCCGTGAACTGTCTGAAAAAGTTAGTGCGCTGAGACAAAACTTCATTTCTTAAAACAACTGTTCTATGAAAAAGATTTTTCAATTAGTTGCCATAGCCATTTTGGTAATTATTCCTCTTGGAGTAAATGCTCAATGTAAGGGATTTGCCAAAAAGATCTGTAAAGTAGAGCTTTCTCCTTATATTCATGATGGGAACTATCATGCAGCAATTCTTACCGTTGGAGAGGAAGCTGAGTTGTACAAAACGTTCTATTCTGCAACTGATTACCGTATATCCGTTTGCGGAACCGATAACCTGGGTGATATCGAGTTTAAGATTATTGATGCCGACCGGAATGTATTGTATACCAACAAATCAATGGAATATTCCCGTGTCTGGGACTTCAAGCTTGAGGCCAGCCAGCAATTAAAAATAACGATAAAGGTCCCGGCTGTAGAAGGGGTACCTGGAGATATACCCAGCGGATGTGTCGCAATTATGTTCGGCTTTAAAGAAAAGTAAAATTGATTTAATATCAAAAAGCCTATGTTATCATAGGCTTTTTTTTTATCCATAATATTTAATGATTATTAATATTAACATGAAAAAACTTATTATTATATCGTGGATACTTATTTCAGTTTCTTTTAATTCATGTGAATTTCTGCAAACAGATGGAAATGAACTTACTACCGAAGAGGTTATTGAAGGCCTTAAGACGGCGCTTATTGTAGGCACTGATACTTCTGTCGTAAAAACTTCTGCTGAAGATGGTTATTACGGCGATCCACTTTTGAAAATTTTACTTCCTCAGGAAGCCAATGTCATAATTGATAATCTTGACAATCCAATATTTTCAACACTTGGACTGACTGACTTAATTGAAGAAAAGCTTGATGAGGTTGTATTAGCCATTAATCGCGCCGCTGAAGATGCTGCGAGTGATGCAGGCCCAATCTTCAGAGATGCTATAACCTCATTAACTATCTCTGATGCATGGGATATACTGAATGGGATTAATCCGGCCTCCAATAAAAAAGAAACAGGATTTGATTCGACTGCTGCTACTGCATTTCTGCGGTCCACCACCTATGACGCACTGGTAGCAGCTTTCAGTCCGTATATTGATGTTGCTCTGGATAAAGATATCTCTGTACTGGGTTTTTCTGCAAATGATGCCTGGAATACTCTTACTTCATATTATAACCAGGCTGCTAATTCACCGCTTGATATTTTTGATAATCTCAAACCTGTAAACACTGATATTGGTGAGTACACTGTAGGCAAAGCCCTTGATGGTCTGTTTTTAAAAGTGGGTGAAGAAGAAATTAAAATTCGTCGTGATCCCTGGGCGTGGGCATCTGAGACTGTCGGCAAAATACTTACGAAAGTGTTCGGACAAAAGAATTGATCACTTTACTTAAGTTTTTTAGCCAGGAATTTGCCTGTATAGGATTTTTTTTCTCGTATGATTTCCTCAGGAGTTCCTTCAAAAACAATCCTGCCTCCCTCATTACCGCCTTCCGGCCCAAGATCAATGATCCAGTCGGCTGATTTGATAATTTCAAGATTATGTTCAATGATCAGAACACTGTGGCCTTTTTCAATCAATGCATTAAAGGCATCAAGCAACCGGCGGATGTCATGAAAATGAAGACCTGTTGTCGGTTCATCAAAAATAAAAAGGGTTGGTTTGGGCGATTGTTCTTTTACAAGGTAAGAAGCAAGCTTGACACGCTGGCTTTCTCCCCCGCTTAATGTACTGGAAGGCTGTCCCAGTTTAACATAACCTAATCCGACATCAGCCAGTGGTTTCAATCTGTCAATAATCCTTTTTTCAGGACCGCTTTTTGTTCCGCTGAAAAAATCCATTGCTTCATCCACACTCGTTTCCAGAAGATCATGAATATTTTTTCCCTTGTACCTTACTTCAAGAATTTCATCCTTAAATCTTTTTCCCTTACAGCTTTCACAAACCAGGCTTATGTCTGCCATGAACTGCATTTCAACCTTAATTATTCCCTCTCCCTGACACTCTTCGCATCTGCCACCGTCAATATTAAAAGAAAAGTGGGAGGCTTTATATCCATTGATCATAGCAACCGGCTGGTCTGAATATAATTTCCGGATTTCATCGTAAGCCTTCATATAAGTGACCGGATTGGACCTGGATGATTTGCCTATTGGATTCTGATCAATCATTTCAGCGCTAGAGAGCAGATGAAGATCGCCGTCAACCAGATCATGTTTCCCGGATTTATCACCCGTTCCATTAAATCTTTTATTCAGTACAGGAAAAAGAATATTTTTTACCAGTGATGATTTACCGGAACCGCTGACACCGGTAACGACTGTTATTACATTCAGCGGGAATCTGACATCAATGCCCTTCAGGTTATTTTCACGTGCTCCTTTGATCCTGATCCAATTGTTCCACTTACGCCTCATCTGTGGAACAGGGATTTTTTCTTCACCTGTGAGATACTTTGCAGTCAGACTTTGATCTGATCTTATTATATCCTCAGGCCTTCCCTGGAAAACAACCTGTCCCCCTGCATTACCGGCAAAGGGGCCAATATCAATTATTTCATCTGCCGACCGTATAATCTCCTCATCATGTTCAACTACCATTACAGTATTGCCAAGTTTCTGGAGTTTCCTCAGGACATCGATGAGCATATGCGTATCCCTTGTATGTAATCCGATACTGGGTTCATCAAGAATATACATTGAACCTACGAGATTACTTCCCAGAGAGGTTGCAAGGTTAATTCTCTGTGATTCCCCACCTGAAAGCGTTGATGAAAGCCTGTTCAATGTAAGGTAGCCAAGTCCGACATTAACCAGGTATCCAAGCCTGTTTTTCAATTCAAGAAGAATCCTTCCTGCCACATTCTGTTCATAATCATTCAACTTCAGATTTGTAATGAATTCAAAAAGTTCACTGACCGGTATCATTATAAGTTCCTGTATCGGCTTTTTCTGGATCAAGACATACGAGGCCTCAGTTTTCAGACGCGTTCCATTACACCGGGGACAATCTGTTTTACCTCTGTACCTTGACAACATTACCCTGTACTGTATTTTATATTTCTTTTCTTCCAGATAGTTAAAAAATGCATTTATTCCTTTAAAATGCCTGTCACCCTCCCAGAGTAATTGCTTTTGTTCAGGTGATAAAAGATAATAAGGCTTATGTATAGGGAATTCAAACCTATCTGCTGTATTGATAAGTCTTTCTTTCCATTTTTTCATTTTATCACCCTTCCAGCAGACAACTGCGTCTTCGTATAGCGAAAGACTTTTATTGGGTATTACCAGATCTTCATCGATCCCGATTATCTTACCGTAACCTTCACATAGCGGACACGCGCCAAGGGGATTATTAAAACTGAACATATGAACATCAGGTTCTTCAAATTTAATCCCGTCAGCTTCAAATCTGTCCGAGAATGAACAGCCACATTCATCCGGTTTATCAGGTATTTTTACAATGCATTCTCCTTTCCCCAGTCCAAAAGCGGTTTGAACTGAATCACCGATCCGTGATAATGAATCTTCATCCGGTTGAACAATTGTACGATCAATGACCATATTAATTCTATCTCCTGCCTTAATAACCTCATTATCAACTGTAAGGTTATCAATCCTGAATATTTCTCCATTCAATTCGATCCTGGTAATACCTTGTTTTAATAAAAATTCAAGCTCCTCTTTCACATTTCGTCCTTCATGAAAAGTATACGGGGCAAGAATTATTACTTGTGAGCCTTCTCCAAGAGAGCCAATATAATTAACTACATCAGTCACTGTATGCTTTTTTACCCGTTTCCCGGAAACCGGAGAATATGTTATTCCAATTCTTGCATACAATAGCTTCAGATAATCATAAATCTCAGTAGATGTCCCGACAGTTGACCTTGGATTCCGGGTATTTACTTTCTGCTCAATAGCAATGGCAGGTGGGATTCCCTTTATATATTCAACCTCAGGTTTATTCATTCTGCCCAGGAACTGACGGGCATAAGCTGAAAGGCTTTCCACATAGCGTCTTTGTCCCTCGGCATATAATGTATCAAATGCAAGGGAAGATTTGCCTGACCCTGACAATCCGGTAATTACTATGAGCTTATTCCTGGGGATAAGCACATCTATGTTTTTAAGATTATGTACCTTAGCCCCTTTTATATATATATTTTTTTTTATATTTTTATCCCCTGATGGCATGAAAATTGCATAAAAAAGTATTAACTGAAGTTTATTTTGAATCCCAAAAGTAATTATTTTTGTAAAACTTATTTTTGAGTTTTTCGTATAAGCAGTTGTTAAATTATTAAAACAGGAGGATTGCCTATTAACCATTTCTACCTAATTCTAACCAAAGAAGGAGGTAGTATCCATGAAGCAGAATCAAACAGATCAGGAACTTGTTCAGAAATTTCTGGGTGGTGATAATTCCAGTATCGAAACCCTGATCAATAGACACAAGAATAAGGTTTATACCTATATCATTCTTACAGTTCGGAATCAGCAGCTTGCTGAGGACATTTTTCAGGACACATTCATAAAAGTCATCAAATCCCTGCATGAAGGAAAATACAGGGATGATGGGAAGTTTTTGTCCTGGGTTATACGTATCGCTCATAATCTTATCATTGATCATTTCCGCAAGGAAAAGCAGATCAACACACTTTCCAAGAAAGATTATGAAGCGGATATTTTCAACACCCGAAAGTTTTCTGATGGAAATGTTGAGGATTTTATTATCAAGGAACAGATTACCAATGATGTCAGGTCTCTTATAGATGAGCTGCCTGATGATCAGAAACAGGTGATCCTGCTAAGGCATTACGGCGGCCTGAGCTTTAAGGAAATTGCAGAACAAACCAACGTCAGCATAAATACAGCTCTGGGTCGTATGAGATATGCGCTTATAAACCTGCGTAAAATTATTAAAGAAAAAAATATAATACTGACTATCAACTAGTTGCGATATATTTAAGAAAATCTCGTTAATACTATACTTTTTTAATAATATCCAGCGTTATATTTTAAATTGAATGAGATTTTCAATTGCCTATGGTGAAAATTTCTACTTTGCTCTACATTTGTGACAATCTGGATGAAGAAAACGAAGAGTTAATTGACGTAGATGCCTTAACGCGTAAAGAAGAATGTGATTACAGTGATGTCTGGCAGTTTTTAGATGATTTGCTGATTGAGGCAGATCAAAAGCTTGTCAGACGAATTATCAACCAGACTTGTCAGCTTTGAACATTCTCTGAACTGATTGTTTAAGAAGCTGTTTGGCTATAGATCAAACAGCTTTTTTTATTGTCTGAAATATAAATTAAATGCGTGACAGGCCATAATACCTGCGGTTTCAGTGCGGTAAATAAATGGCCCAATACTTGCTTCAGCAAATCCATGGATCAAGGCCATTTCAACCTCATCCGTGGTAAAATCCCCTTCCGGCCCTATAAGCACGAGCACCGGTGATCCATTTGCAAGTTTTTCATTTATCAGAGGAAGATCCCTTGTATTACAATGTGTGATTATCCTTGATTTTGCAGAATTACCAGTGAAAATATCCTTAAACAGACAGGCTGAATTCAGAACAGGAATATAAGCCCTTTGCGATTGTTTCATTCCCGAAATGAGAATACGTTCTGCCCTTTTGGTATTAATTGTTTCCCGCTCCGATCTCGAACAAACCAGTGGAGTTATTTCGTCAATACCTATCTCAGTCGCTTTTTCAAGAAACCAATCAAAACGTTCAGAATTCTTTGTAGGAGCGATAGCAATATGAAGCCAATGATTCCTCTTCCTGTAACCGGCTATGGTCTCAACTATCCTGACCCTTGTTTTTTTCAAATCAGGATCCTGTAAAACGGCCCGGCATAATAATCCTTTCCCGTTTGTCAGGTATATTGAGTCATCCTTTCTTAGCCTTAAAACCCGGATACAGTGTTTTGATTCCTCTTCAGGCAGTGTAATTTCAGGACCGGATAAGTCAGGGCAGAAGAATAAGTTCATGTCTTGTATTCAATAAATTATTCAATAATCTCGACATCCCCTTCCAGGAATCCTCTCAGGAACATCTCTTTCTTACGGCCCGTTGTCACAATAAAGATATAAGGTTCTTCATTGCGCTTGGTTTTTAACTGCCTCTGCTTTGTTTTAAGATCACCGACTATGAGATTAAAGTTACGGTTGGACGAAAGTACATGCATTACTCCCCTTGTATAACCAAAATAGTACCACAGATCACGGTCAAGTTGAAGGTATACATCAAATAAATCACCGCTCCTTCGTTTAGATAATTCCATATATCCGTCTACCATTTTGTGTATTTGCTTCCCATTAATGCTTCCAATGCCTATTTTTCCGGTTGACCTGTATGACCTGGTATCCTGGTTCCAGACGAAGTCCACCTTTGTAAAGAAAATTGTATGCACCAGTTCTTTTGGTATATTCTGGTATACTCCATAAAGTCCGAGCTCTGCCTGAAGAATCTCATTCCGGTCTTTCCCGATAATATCAGATATCCTTTTATTATATTTTTCATCTGTCAGATTGAATGCTTCCAGTCCCTGGAGGCTGTCAATGTCATGTGACATTACCTGGAATGCCTCATCAGACATTAGAAAATCCATACTGATCATAGTACCCAAAGTGGTGTTCCCGGTATTTATTTCATTTCTGACATCTCCAAATGAAGAAAGGACGGTCTGTCCTAACCTGATTCCCAGATCAATATCCCCTTCACCATATTCAACACATGTATTGGGATTCAGAATGAGCCAGTTGCCAGGTAACCTGGGGTCAGCCAGTTTTTCCTTACTTGAGATCCTGTATTCTTCACTTTTCTTGTCATAATACAGGAAACCATTAGCTGTAATAATAAATTTGTCAGAGGGCAGTTTTCTTGGATTGAAAAATGCAGCATAAATATGTGATGAATCCCCCGTAATAAAAATCCCTGAATACAGATAATTCATGTTTATATCCAATGGCTGGGCGGGGACGGGTATATAAATTTCTGCCGGATTAATTTCAGTTTCAAATTTGATATAATTTATTGACAGACTCTCACATACGTGAAAAAGTTTTGCACCTCCGTTAAATGTCAGGAAAGGATTTTCAGCAAATAATTTTGCCTTTCCCTGAAATCCGTAATAGGGACTCAGGGTGAAATTCTGGGTTTCCGGGATCGATCCGGAAGCAATCGTATTGATGGAATCATCCACCCGGATATCATCAAAGAAAATAGATTGCTTCTCACCAGTTTCATCAATGTAATCATAATACCCGGTACCTTTATAATTGAATTTACCAAGGATATTTACGGTTGCGCCATACATTGAATGCAGCTTTGATCGCCGGTTAACCAGTATGTTTGCTTCCTCCAGCTTTGCTATATATCCATCGGGTTTTACATTAATTTCTCCATTTTTTGGATAGATATATACGTCAGCCACCTTCAGAAAGGTAACATATGACGCACGTATTATATTCTTTTTGTAATCATATAACGCCCGGGGTGAAACGAAACTCAATGAATCCTGCTCACGATCGACTGAAATATACCGTGGACCAATCAGTTCTTCTTCCCCATCAAGTGTCTGATAAGTTCCCGGAGGTCCTTCACTTCCCGAGCTGGTCCTCATTTCCAGTTCAGTTTTATCCATATTCCAGACAAAAAGGTCCAACCGACTGATATATTTGTTTTCAGGGAATTCAACCAGCGAGAATTCCTCGTTGGTCCGGAAAAGGCCTGAACGGCTTTCAAAATCTACATGGGCATTAACATTATCAGTTACAAGTGTAAAACCGTCTGTATTCAGTGATTTAAGCCTGAAATCCGCCGTATCTGAACTAAATGAATAGGACTGATAATCGAATTTATCTGAAACAAGTATTGAATTAGTCAATTCCATTTTCCCTGAACCCGAAAGTCCTGTCGACGTAAGCATAAGTTCCCCATCGAGAAATGTGCTGTCGTTAAGTATTGTAAACGGTTCGGCGCCTTTTGAAACCAAAAGCTGGTCGAGGTAAGGATAAAAAATAATATTATTCTTCGTTGAGTTTACTTTAGGATATTGAATCCCCGCAAGCTGTTTTTGTATCTCAAAATTGGTTAAGGTTCCAAACATGGAATCGGGGTGAAACATCAGGCTCTGCGAACTCCCCCGGGATGTAAGATATTCAAATTTCCCTATGCCTTTAAGTCCCTTATTACTCATATTCAGGGTCTCAAAATATCTGCCTTTACCTCCATACAATTCCAGCCCGGATGTATCAGTTACATGCCTGAATCCCAGCGATTTATCATCCTGGATAAGCAAAGTCTGTTCAAAATCCGGGAAAATCTTCGCTGATACAAAGCGCCCGTTAAGCTTTAATCCCGTTTTGGAAAAATTATCAAGGCTGTCAAACTAAAACGGGTATATCACAAAATAAAAATCGTCCTTATTATAAACACCATTTTGAATTTCCGGGTCATCATAATAGACAAATGAGTTTTCCCTGCTGGTAAAGATTGGATACTCAGGATAATCTTTCCGACCTGATTTATTATCAGGCTTATCTATGAGCAGCTCTCCGGTCATATCTTCTATAATACTGGTTATATTCATCAAGGCAGCCCTGCCATATGAATCAAGATCTTCCGACTTGACCTTAAGACTCAGGCTGTCAATATCCTGCAAATCCAGCCGGAAACTATCATAGTTAAAAAAGAATTTTTCACCATGAAAGTTAAACAGGCCTGCGTCGATGATACCGTCAAACTGAAAACTCCTGTTTCTTTTAAGGATTATCTTTGAATACTGGGGATAAATCCCGACATTCTGTGCATTACTCAGACGTATGAGCGGTATGCCATTGATAGTTAGATCATATGTTGAGAGATCAAGCCTTCCATTCTCAAGAGGTAACTGGGTTTCAGAAACCAGGTTAATCACATCATAATCTATATAATCAACACTGGCATAAACCCAGTCATAAAGTTTTTGACGCAGCGTAACAATGTCATCTTCAATATCATAGATTAAGAATCCCATATTGGACAACCGTTTTAGCATCTGCTGAACCTGGTTATGCTGTGTTTTTATGAACCTGGCAAAATCGATACCTCTGAAAGAAATAGAAAATGCAACCTCTGAATATCTGCGCAATAGTGCAAGAGGATTACTTTCATCAATACCCTGGAGATGAACATATGCTCCTGCATCGAACAAATTATCAGACTGGAAATTAGCAAGGCTTGAAGCTGCTCCTTCCCTTCCTTTGAACAGAATGTAATTATCATCAAGCTTCCATCTCAACTGATCAAAGTTCATTTCAACCTTATGATAATTATTATAAAATGGTGACTGTGATTGAAAATCCTCTGTCCTGTTAAGTGAAATAGTATTGTCTTTTGATGTATAGCTCATTCCAAGGTATGGATGGAAAATTGAATCTTTCCCGATCGGAATTGTTACCTGGGCTCCTACTCCTGTAAGCCGCCCGGGTTGAAATGCAAAATATTCTGAGAATGCGACCATTTTAAGGGAATCGCCTTTAAAAAACTGAAGCCTGGCTTTCTGAATTTTTGTTCCGGAACCAATCAGTTTAGAGCCAAGCATATCCAATCCCCCCTGGAAATTTACGTTTTTATAGATGTTATTAATCCTGTAATTAGTCTGATAAGATTCGAATCTCGGATAATTTGATTTATCAGGTGATCCGATTGGCTCGACCTTATCCTCAAGCTTACCAAGCATACTGAAATTCAGGTAAACCTTGTTGTAAAATTTAACGGAATCAGCAATATAATCTGACAGTCTCATATTTATCCGGTAATTGGCAAGATCACTGTAAACCTCATTACTGCTATAGCCTGATCTTTCCCAGGTAACCCTGCCTCCTTTTCCATACCATGTCTGGGTATATGGTGTATAAATACCTCTGGCGTTAAAAATTTGTATACTGTCACGGACCGCTATACAGGTTAAAGTGACCGGTCCGAAAATGATTCTGACAGAATCTTTAAACTCAAAATAAAAATCAGGCTGTGAAGCTTTCCATTTTGTCCCGGTAGACTGAAAAATAATATTATTACGGATCAGGTTGTTAGTGATATCCAGATAGGTCTCAATATCGGTAACCTGCTTATTCCTTGAGTCGGCAAGAAAATCAAGTCCCTCCATCCAGGCATTATAGCTGCTTTCATCAAGAGAACCTTTCAGAAAAGCCTCCTGATTCATTATAAACAGCATAAAATGCGGCTTAGGACGGGCATTCTTCCTTAAAAGCTTATTCGACAAAATTATTATTTCATTTTTTGAAACCGGAGATATCAAACCACTGTCCCATGCTGCCCTATAGTTTTCCATTATTATCTCTTCTCTTTCCGACAAAACCGATCCCATGAACGCTGTCAGTTCATCGGTGTACTTTTCCGGTTCAGGAGAAAAGGATGAGATCTGCTGAGAGGACAAATACTGCAGTGAGAGTATAATTAAAGCTGCCAGCAAGATTCCTTTTTTCATAGTATTTTTTTTATGGGACAGATTGGACAATAGCCATAAAATCACTTGCATTCAGAGACGCCCCCCCTATAAGTCCGCCGTCGACATCAGGATTTTTAAACAAATCCAAGGCATTTGAAGGTTTGCAGCTTCCTCCGTACAAAATGGTTGTGTCTTCAGCGGTTTGTGTGTCATACTTTTTCTTAATCAGGTCGCGGATGAACTTATGCATCTCCTGCGCCTGTTCAGGCGTTGCATTAACTCCGGTTCCGATTGCCCAGACTGGCTCATATGCAATTACCAGTTTGCTGAACTGAGTTTTATCGAATGTAAAAACAGTTTCATCCAATTGTTTTTTCACTGTATCAAAATGAACACGTGACTCTCTTTCTGATAGCTTTTCACCGCAGCAAAATATGGGTATAAGATCTGTATCGATAGCCAGTTTTGTCTTCTTTAACAACGTCATGTTATCTTCATGGAAATAAGTTCGTCTTTCAGAATGGCCTATTATTACATACTTCGCTCCTGTTGATTTAATCATTTCAACTGATATTTCGCCGGTAAAAGCTCCCCTGGATTCATAGGCACAATTTTGCGCTGACAAAAAAACCTTTGTCAGCAGCTTACTGACTTCAGCAAGGTGTATAAATGGAGGAGCCACAATTACAATTGTTTTTGACGGATTTTTTTCTACCATGCTGTCAACCTCCTCTGCCAGTTTAATTCCCTCGGCAAGAGTGGTATTCATTTTCCAGTTTCCGGCTACGATTTTTTTTCTCATAATGATAAATTATTAAAATTATTTCCTGTTTAAAAGTCCGCAGAATAAGTAATCCTCATAATTGCTGCTATTAATAGCACTAATAATGCACTCAGAAGGATCACTGTTCTTTCATTTTCCCTCCTGGCCTGGTCAAGTGAGAATGCGAGCCAGTTGGTTCCGGCAGTCAATAGAACCGGATAATCCCTGTAGTGCCATTTGGACAGGATGGTTCCCTCCTTAAGTAAAACCAATCCGGGATTCGATCTTATTATTGTTTTAAGAGTTATTTCATCTGTGGTATAAAAACTGAAATCCAGATTGAGCGCCGATTTTATTTCTTCGGTTTCATTTCTGGAAGATGCTGTGAGACAGTAGAATGAGCAATTATTATCTGTACACAGAGATGCCAGTTCATTTGCCACTTTTAATCCATCAGCATCAGCATCCTTAAGGTCATAAGCAATCAGCAACATGCTGTAGCCAGGATCCTTAAGTAATGATTCAGTTTGATCAAATCCGTTCTCATCAGTAACAATAAAATCATGAATCGGAGGTTCATATCCTTTCTTAACCAGTATATGCCTGCTATCTATAAATTTCCATGTTGAATCCTGCCAGGGAAAATTATCTTCTGTAAACTCCCTGGTTTGCCCGTCTTTCTCATAATAAAGGTATGTTTTGTACTCATCAATTGGAACTCCTTCAGGAACGACCATTTTTTCCGGTATATTGGTGCCTGTACTGTAAGGTCTGAAATCCAGCAAGGGCAGATGGCGAAGCGCATTGACCTGGAATGCAATTATCAACAGGGCAAAAACTGAGAGCCAAATCCACTCTGTGACAGCCGGATACGATGGAGTGATCCTTTTCCTGAATATAAATAACAGGAGAACAAATGGAAGCAGAATCAGATTCTTAATAAATGTTTGCCAGTTGGTTAAAATTATGGCATCCCCGAAGCATCCGCAATCTGATACGGGATTCGTAAGTGCAAGAATAAAAGTAAGCACTGTGAAAAATACCATAAAGATCAGAAGCCCCCATGATGCAATTCTATACCTGTACCCGATCAACATTGAGATCCCGATCAGGAATTCAATTGAAGCCAGTATCACGGCCAGAGATAAAGCGATGGGCTCCAGGAACTGAATATGAAAGGCAACAAAATAATCTGTGAACTTATAAGTCGATCCGAGCGGATCAACCGCTTTTACAAAACCTGAAAAAACAAAAACTGCCCCGGTAATAAGCCGGCTGATACTGATTAAAGTTTTCATTAGTCCATATATCTCATTTATGACACAATGCGTTTCAATTTCAAAACTACCTTAAATACCCAATTGTTTCAATATCTTCCCGAAAACATCTTCGGGAGCAAGGATCCCTTTTTTATTGTCACTGCAGTCAATTCTGAAAAATCCCGGATCTTCTGCGGCCAGATCCAGGTAGACTTTCCTGACCTCTTTCTGAAATTCAAGGTTTTGTTCATGAATATCGGCCTGCCCGTTGAGATACCTTCTGTCATCTCCCTTCCTCGTATCTTTCAGTTTTTTTTCAGTGAAATTAAACGGAACATCCAGGAAAAGTTCAATATCAGGTCTGGGTATCCTGTAATATTCGTATTCCAGGTTCAGTATCCACTTTTTCAATTCCACTTTATCTTCCGGTTTCTGAATTTTGGCACATTGAAATGCAATATTTGAACTGACGTATCTGTCGACAATTACATAATGTCCTTCTCTCAGCCATCCATGAATTATATTTTTCGCATCATTCCTGTCTCCTGCATAGATCAGTGCGATCAGGTATGGATTTACAGCGCCAAGTTTCCCCAGATCCCCTCTCAGGAACATGGATATAAGACTTCCGAACACGGGAGAATCTGATCTTGGAAAATGAAGATACCTGTAGCCTATTTTTTTATCATCAAGGTACTTCCGTAACAATCCTATCTGTGTGGATTTACCCGATCCGTCAAGCCCTTCGACAACAATAAATTTCATGTACAGGTATTTTATTATTTTTGAAATTAATAATTGAAACTAAATGTTCTTTAAAGATACATTTTTTTCAAAAAAAAGAAGCCTGAACTGCGGCGGTAAACTGCTGGACCTATCTGTTCCTAAGATCATGGGTATTCTGAATGTTACCCCGGATTCATTTTATGATGGTGGTAAATATGATACTGAGGATAAGATACTCGAAAAGATCACCAGTATGATTAATGAAGGAGCAGATATCATTGATATAGGTGGGATGTCCACACGTCCGGGATCCAAACCTGTTTCTGAAAAGGAAGAAATCATGAGGATAGTCCCGGCAATTAAGCTTGTGCGTGATCGCTTTTCCGAAGCTGTTATTTCTGTGGATACCTATCGGGCAAATGTGGCCCGTTTAGTTGTAAAGGACTATTCAGTGGATATCATCAATGACATTTCAGGAGGTGAGATGGATAAAAAAATGTTTGAGACTATTGCATGTTTACATGTACCTTACATTATTATGCATATGAAAGGCGCCCCCCTGACTATGCAGACCCAGACCCAGTATAAAGATATCCTGACGGAGATGATCGATTATTTTTCCTCCAGGATGGAGAAATTAAAGTCGAAGGGAATCATCGATATCATTATTGATCCGGGATTAGGATTTTCCAAAACAACCGAGCAGAATTTTTTCCTTCTGAACCGGCTTGGCACTTTCAGGATGTTCGAATTGCCGGTCATGGTGGGCATTTCAAGGAAATCAATGATATACAGGACACTTAATGTTGATTCTTCAGTAAGCCTGAACGGAACGACAGTTCTGAATACTGTCGCATTATTAAATGGTGCTGATATTATAAGGGTGCATGATGTGAAAGAAGCTGTTCAGGCGGTAACTCTTCTGGAGAAATTGAAGATACAGAGAATTTCAGGCTGATTTTGCTAAATTTGCAATATGACCGAACTTTTCATAAAGATCCGTATACTGGATGTAATTGATATACTCCTGGTGGCATTTATAATGTTCCAGGTGTACCTGTTAATACGGGGAACTGTTGCGATGAACATTTTTATCGGTATCCTTTCGGTATACCTTCTCTGGATTATTGTGAAAGCATTAAATATGCAGCTTCTGGGATCTATCCTTGGCCAGGTTATTGGTGTTGGTGTCATAGCGCTTATTGTTGTGTTTCAGCAGGAGATCAGAAGGTTCCTGATTTTCATAGGCAACCGTTATCTGACCCGGAACCGGTTGACCTTTGAAAAGGTATTTCCTGTTGTTTTTGGAGGCCAGCCCAATATTAAAATAAAATCCATCATCAAGGCAAGTATGAACATGGCAAAATCCAAAACGGGAGCTCTCATTGTTTTGGGCAGAAAGTCAGAATTATCAGTTTTTGCAGAAACAGGTGACATTGTGGATGCAAATACTTCCAGTCGGTTACTTGAGAGTATTTTTAGTAAAAACAGCCCATTGCACGATGGTGCTGTTATTATTATAAATGACAGGATTGCTGCCGCAAGGTGTGTCCTGCCGGTTTCTGAAAACCTAAATCTCCCCCCGAATTTTGGTCTGCGGCATAAAGCCGGACTGGGCATGTCGGAACAGACAGATTCAATAGTTATAATTGTCTCGGAAGAAACTGGTTCAATCAGTCTTGCGGAACACGGCAGTATATACTCGGATATTGATCTGAAGGATTTAACCAGGATACTGGAACGGGAATTTACCTAGGATAATTCATACACAGGGGCCTGAAGCCAGCAGCTTCCTTGTTTCCTCAGTATCAGCAAAACTTTCGAAGTTCTTAATGAATTTAACAGCCAGTGCTCTTGCAGCCTCATCCCATTCCTCAGGATTTTTCCAGATGTTTCTTGGATTCAGTATGTTATTGTTTATTCCCGGAACACTTTTTGGGATCCTCAGGTTAAATATGGGGACCAGTTCATATTCGACGCTATCCAGCTGGCCACCAAGTATGGCATCAATAATTTTCCTAGTATCAGGAAGGTCTATCCGGTAACCGCCTTTGCCATATGCACCCCCTACCCATCCAGTATTCACAAGCCATCCCTCTGCATGGTATTTCTCCATCTTAACTTTGAGTTCATTGGCATAAATAATCGGATCAAGCATCAGGAAAGCCGCTCCGAAACATGCTGAGAATGAAGGCAGTGGTTCACAAATCCCTCTCTCAGTACCGGCAACTTTTGCAGTATAACCGCTAATGAAGTGATACCGGGTCTGATCCGCGGTCAGCTTTGACACCGGAGGCAATATCCCGAAAGCATCAGCTGTCAGAAAAATTACATTTTTCGCGTGACTGCTTTTGGAAACGGGCTTAATAATATTGTCGATATGATAAATAGGATAAGAGACGCGGGTATTTTCTGTTTTGGAACCATCGCAATAATCTATTTTACCTGTTTCGGGATCAAAAACCAGGTTCTCAAGCAATGCATCCCTGCGGATAGCGTTGAATATATCAGGTTCTTTTGCAGGATTAAGGTTTATGCACTTCGCATAACATCCACCTTCAAAATTGAATATGCCGTCATCATCCCATCCATGCTCATCATCTCCTACCAGTGCACGGTTAGGATCAGCAGACAATGTAGTCTTGCCTGTCCCTGACAATCCGAAAAAAATCGCTGTTTTTCCGTCGTTACCTACATTTGCAGAGCAATGCATGGAAGCTATTCCCTTAAGCGGCAAAAAATAGTTCATGACCGAGAATATCCCTTTTTTCATCTCACCGCCATACCATGTACCTCCTATACAGGCCATCCTCTCTTTCAGGTTAAAAGCCACAAAAACTTCGCTGTTCAGTCCATGCTCTTTCCAGTTTGAATCTTTGGTTTTTGCTGCATTTAAAATCACAAAATCCGGCTTAAAACGTTTAAGTTCCCCGTCAGTTGGCCGGATGAACATGTTTTTGATAAAATGGGCCTGCCATGCCACTTCTGTGATAAACCTTATATTGATTCTATTGTTTTCATTCGCGCCGGCAAATCCGTCCTGAATATAGATCTTTTTACCTGACAATTGCCTGGCCGACAGATTCTTTAAATCATTCCAGACTTTCTCTGAAATAGGTTTATTATCTGAGGCCTTCCTCTGTTCATTTTTCCACCAGATATATTTTTCCGATGTCTCCTCACTTACGATGTACTTGTCTTTAGGTGATCGACCCGTAAAAATTCCGGTATCGACAGCCACAGCACCCGATTCAGTAACAAAACCCCTCTCAAAACCTTTCAGTGAAGAATCTGTTTCATGCCTGAACAGTTCCTCATAAGAAAGATTATGATAAATCTTCCTGACATCAGTAATACCATATTGCCCAATATCTTTACGAATGTCTGATTTGGTCATTTATATGCAATTATTATTCGGAAATTCCAATAAACCTGATATGAGGCTAATTATAAACATTAATAAACAAAACCCGGGAACCTTTATTTTTTATCCTTAATAGCTGCCTGTGCTGCAGCCAGTCTGGCTATTGGCACCCTGTATGGGGAACAGCTTACATAATCCATTCCCACCCTGTGACAGAATTCAACAGATGATGGTTCTCCTCCATGCTCACCGCAGATACCGACTTTAAGTTTTGGTCTTGTAGTCCTTCCTCTTTTTGTTCCAAGCTCAACAAGCTGTCCTACACCTTCCTGGTCAAGAATCTGGAAAGGATCGTATTTCAGGATCCCTTTATCGATATAAACAGGCAGGAATTTGCCGGAATCATCCCTTGAATAGCCGAAGGTCATCTGCGTAAGGTCATTTGTACCAAATGAGAAGAATTCTGCTTTTTCAGCAATTTTATCAGCAACCAGTGCAGCTCTTGGTACTTCTATCATTGTACCGACAAGGTATTCGATTCTGTCTTTCATTTCCTCAAACACCTTTTCGGCTGTCTCTCTGATTATTTCTTCCTGGATCTGAAATTCCTTGAGTGAACCTGTCAGGGGAACCATAATTTCAGGAATGGCTCTTACACCTTTCTTTTTTAGTTTAAGCGCAGCCTCAATAATTGCTCTGGCCTGCATTTCGGATATTTCAGGATAAGTGTTACCAAGCCGGCAGCCCCTGTGTCCAAGCATTGGGTTGAATTCATGGAGATCCTCTACTTTGGCCTTTATCTGTTCCTTGGTAATACCCATTTCTTTAGCCATTTCCTGCTGGTTTTCTTCTTCGTGTGGGACAAATTCATGTAACGGTGGATCCAGAAGTCGGACTGTTACCGGCAAATCATGCATTGCTTCGAATATGCCTTCAAAATCCTCTCTCTGGATGGGAAGCAACTTTTTCAGTGCTTTTCTTCTGCCAGTTTCATTTTCAGCCAGGATCATTTCCCTCATAGCTTTAATACGGTCGCCTTCGAAGAACATATGTTCTGTCCGGCAAAGCCCGATTCCTTTTGCACCAAAATTTTTCGCGACGCGCGCATCTTTAGGTGTATCTGCATTTGTCCTGACATACATACGGGTGTATTTATCCGCCAGTTCCATAAGTTGACCAAAGTCTCCGCTCATGTCAGGATCAACAGTGGCTATCTGGCCAGCATATACTTCTCCGGTTGTTCCGTTGAGCGAAATCCAATCACCTTCCTTGACAGATATTCCGCTAGTATTCATTATCCTTGTTTTATAATCTATCCTGACAGAGCCAGCACCTGATACGCAGCATTTTCCCATTCCGCGTGCAACCACAGCTGCATGAGATGTCATACCTCCCCTGGCAGTCAATATCCCCCTGGCAACATTCATTCCCCTGAGATCTTCAGGTGATGTTTCGATCCTCACCAGAACTACCTTTTTACCTTTTGCAGCCCATTCCTCTGCATCATCTGCAAAAAATACAATTTGTCCGGTTGCGGCTCCGGGTGAGGCCGGCAAACCTTTGGCAAGTACTTTGGCTTCCTTTATTGCATTTTTGTCAAAAACAGGATGCAGAAGTTCATCCAGTTTATTCGGTTCGTTACGAAGGAGTGCAGTTTTTTCATCGATCTTGCCTTCTCTCACCAGATCCATTGATATCTTAACCATTGCAGCCCCGGTTCTTTTCCCGTTGCGGGTCTGCAGAAGCCATAGTTTACCCTCCTGGATAGTAAATTCCAGGTCCTGCATATCTTTGTAATGATCCTCCAGTTTTTGCTGTATGTCATCCAGCTCTTTATAAATTTCTGGCATATTTTCTTCCAGGCTCGGGTATTTTCTTTTCCGTTCTTCTTCAGTAACGTTAGCAAGAACAGCCCATCTTTTAGAACCTTCTTTGGTGATCTGCTGGGGAGTACGGATACCTGCAACCACATCCTCTCCCTGAGCATTGAGAAGATATTCACCATTAAATAAGTTTTCCCCGGTACCTGCATCTCTTGTAAACGCCACGCCTGTTCCGGATGTATTGCCCATATTGCCGAATACCATGGCCTGAACATTAACTGCAGTGCCCCATTCCTCTGGTATGTTGTTTAGTTTCCTGTAAAAATTGGCCCGGTCATTATTCCAGCTGTCGAAAACTGCCATTATTGCACCCCAGAGCTGTTCCCATGGATCATTAGGAAAGTCCCTGCCTGTCTTTCCTTTTACGGCTTTCCTGAAACGTGTAACAAGCTCTTTCAGGTCATCAACTCCAAGATCAGTATCATTAACGACTTTTTTTTCTTCCTTGAGATGATCTATAATTTCTTCGAAAGGATCAACATCTTCTTTTGATGCCGGTTTCAGACCCAGCACAACATCACCATACATCTGAATAAAACGGCGATATGAATCCCATACAAAACGTTCATTTCCGGTCTTTTTGACAAGTCCGGCAACTACCTCCTCATTAAGACCAAGATTCAGAATAGTATCCATCATTCCCGGCATGGAAGCCCGGGCTCCGGATCTGACAGAAACAAGGCATGGATTTTTGCTGTCACCGAACTTTGAATTCATAATTTTTTCAATGTTCGTGATACCATCCTTAACATCATCTGCTATTAATTTGATAACTTTATCTTTGCCAAACTGGTTGTATTCAGTACAGACCTCTGTTGTAATCGTAAAACCAGGAGGAACAGGCACTCCAATGCGGTTCATTTCAGCCAGGTTCGCGCCTTTACCACCCAGCAGGTTTTTCATATCAGCTTTGCCTTCAGCCGCCTTGTTCCCGAATTTGTAAACTCTTTTTGATTCAGACATTTCAGTAATGTTTATATATTATTGTTTTAACTTTTTTTTGAAGCTACAAATGTATTTAAAAAAAATTAATTAGCTCTTAATTATGACCTTGGATGGAAACGTATGATAGCATCCCGCAGATATTGCCGGTCAAGATGGGTGTAAATTTCTGTTGTCAGGATGGATTCGTGGCCCAGCATTTCCTGTACAGCCCTCAGATCAGCCCCTCCGTCGATCAGATGAGTGGCAAAGGAATGGCGGAAGGTGTGTGGACTGATTTTCTTTTTAATTCCTGATTTTTTAACAAGGTCTCTGACTATTGTAAAGATCATGACACGTGTCAGTTTGTGTCCCCTCCTGTTCAGAAAAAGTATATCCTCGCTTTCCCTTGCAATTGCGGGTAGTTTATTCCTGTCTGCAAAGTAAAATTCAATCTCATGAATAGCTTTTGATCCGATCGGCACAAGCCTTTCTTTATTTCCTTTTCCGATAACCCTTATGAAACCCTGGTCATAGTATACATTTGACAATTTCAACCCTATAAGTTCCGAAACCCTCAGTCCACAGCTGTAAAGAACTTCGATAATTGCCTTGTTTCTTTGTCCTTCAGATTTACTAAGATCAATCTGACTTATCAAAAGATCTATCTCTTCCACGCTAAGGACTTCGGGGAGCTTCCTTCCTATTCTAGGGGAATCCAGCAGTGTTGTGGGATCTGACTCAATAATATCCTCAAGAAGGAGATATTTGTAAAAAGCCCTGATCCCGGATATTACTCTTGCCTGGGATCTTGCGCTCAATCCCAGTTCATTAAACCACTGTATAAATTCCTTTAAATGTGACAGTTCAATGCTCGCGGGCGGAAGGTTTAAATTCCTCATCTCAATGAAGGTACAGAGTTTCAATACATCATTGATATATGCCTCTATTGAATTCTCTGATAAGGATTTTTCCAGCTTCAGGAAGGTTTTGAAACCTGATATATGTTCTTTCCAGTCTATCACAATGAAACAAAGAAACTAAAAATATTGTAATTTTGTATGTTCAACCAAGGTGGAGGAGATCTCTGATGGGGACAATGGCGCTAGCGGTCGTTATAACATTATTTTCATGGTTGCATCCTGTTCATGTTTCCCTTCTCAATGTTGACCTCTTTCCGGAAACAGGTAAAATTGAGATCGTTTTCAAACTGTTTTCGGACGACTTTGAACGCATTATAATGGATAAATATAATGTTGACCTGGACATAACCAGTAAGGTTGATCCTGGCGAGAAAGCAGAAACTATTCATAAATATATTGCTGAGTCATTTGAATTGCGTATAAATGGCACGAAAATTGACAATTGGGAATATGCCGGCTGCCAGATGAATGAAGAAGCAATCTGGTTAAATTATAAAAATATCTGGCCGGGGAAAATGCAGGAAGTCTCCATCACCGATGGAGTGGCGATGGATTTCTATGAGGATCAAACCAACATGGTTATTGTCAGCTGGTCTGACACGCAAAACGGATATTGTCTGAACAATAAAAACCGGGATATTACGCTAATACTTCAATAGATGAAGGAAATCAGATCTGAACCGGAAGCAGCTTCTATTATAAATTATATCATAGCTTCTTGAATAGAAACATGATAACAGCCGGGAATTATATAAAAAGAATTTTTACATCAGTTTTATTATCTGGTTTATTATTACCGGTAATGGCGACGCATAATCGCGCTGGTGAGATTACTTTAACCCAGATAAGCGATTATACGTACCAGATTACAATTGCCACATTCACATATACCTTATCTCAGGCAGATCGCAGTGAACTCGAAGTACAATGGGGTGATAATACTGTCTCCGTCGCGCCAAGGATTCAAAAAGTAACTTTACCAAATTTTTATTATCATAATACATACAAGACTTTACATACTTTTCCCGGTCCGGGCACATATACCATTGTGGTTCAGGATCCGAACAGGAATTTTGGTGTGCAGAATATCCCTAATTCTGTAAATGTAATTTTTTCTATAAAGACTACTATTACAATAAATCCATCAATCGGTAAGAACAGCACTCCAGTTTTACTGAATCCGCCGATCGACAAAGCAGCACTGGGGCATATATTTATCCACAATCCTGCAGCTTATGATCCTGACGGGGATAGTTTATCCTATGAATTAACCACATGCACCGGGGAAAACGGTCAACCCATTGAAGGATATACTTTGCCGCGGGCCAGCAATGTACTTTTTATTGACAGTGTCAGCGGTGATCTCACATGGGATACACCCGTTGATACAGGTATTTATAATATTGCCATTAAGATTATTGAATGGAGAAAAAAAGTGAGGATCGGGAGCATAAATCGTGATATGCAGATCCAGGTATACAGAACATCTAATAATCCGCCGGAAAACTCCCCCTTCCGGGATTTTTGCGTTGAAGCCGGTGATACTGTATTATATGACATTATCAGTCTTGACAGCGACAGTGATAAGATAGTTCAGACAGCAAAAGGCGGTCCTTTTGAGCAGGAGATCTCTCCGGCAACCTTTGAATTGTTAACCAGTGGAAACGGTTATTCAGTATCCAGGTTTGCATGGAACACAAATTGCGGGCATGTCAGATATTATCCCTATACCGTCATTATTAAGGCTGAAGATAAAAATCCTGAAATAAGCCTTGTTGATATTGATAATTTCTTTATTAAGGTTGTCGGCCCTGCTCCTGAAGCTTTGCAGGCAAATCCCACCAGTAATTCAGTCAGGCTGAGCTGGCATTCGTGCAATTGCCAGAACGTAACAGGTTATGAAATTTACCGGCGTGAAGGCCCATCAGACTATGTAGGTGATTCATGTGATGCAGGAGTTCCTGCATCTGCCGGCTTCCTTAAGATTGGGGAAACAAACGGAAGAAACGATACGCTGTTCACAGATAATAATAACGGGAACGGTCTTATCCAGGGAATAGAATACTGCTACAGGGTGGTTGGAATATATTCCGGCTCAACACCCGGTTATCCAACTGAAGAAGCATGTGCTATTCTCATCCCCGGCACTCCTGCAATGATAAATGCCAGCGTTATCCAATCATCCCAGGATGGTGCTATATTCCTTGCATGGGCAAAACCACAGGGACTGGATACAATCGGAGCAACCGGCCCATATGAATATATACTTTACAGATATGATGATTTATGGGGAACAAATCTGATCGGACAGCAATCGATTAAAACCAGTGACCTGAATGATACCACTTACACTGATTCACCATTGAATACGCTTATCTACCCCTATTCATACAAACTCGAATTATATAATGACGATCCGCCCGATAACCGCTTCCTGATTGGCAGTCAGGAAATTGTTTCATCCACATACCTGGAAATAACAGCAATGGACAACAGGAACATAATCAATATTAGAAAGAATGTTCCATGGATCAATACTGAATATGTGATTTACAGGCAAAGGATAAATTCTGTTGAATATGATTCAATTGGAATCACATTTAATGAGACGTATGTTGATTCAGGCCTTATGAATGGGCAGGAATACTGTTACCAGGTTAAAAGTAACGGATGGAGGCCTATAGAGGGGAAAATTTATAAGAGTATTAATTATTCCCATATAGCATGCGCCACTCCAATCGACAGGACACCACCCTGCCCCCCTCAATTGACTGTGACTTCATTTTGTGACAGTATGTATAATGAATTAATATGGACAATACCAAATCCATATTGCGCAGAAGATGTTATTAAGTACAGGATTTATTATTCGCCGACGCTGTCTGAAAATCCACACCTGATTGATAGCACTCTGTCTCCTTCTGATACGGTATTTTTGCATTATCCCCCTGAATCGCTTGCCGGCTGTTATGCTGTTACTGCAGTTGATTCTTTTGCAAATGAAAGCGAGTATTCAGAACGCGTTTGTGTGGATAATTGTGTAGCTTATGAACTGCCCAATGTATTTACTCCGAACGGAGACGGGGATAATGATTACTGGAAGCCAACAAGGCATTCATTTGTGGAAAAGGTTGACATGAAGGTATATAGTCGCTGGGGAATCCTTGTTTTCCAGACTGATGATCCGGATATTAACTGGGATGGAAAACAGAATAATTCTAACAATATCGTTTCCCCCGGGGTTTATTATTACATTGCTGATGTTTATGAGAACAGGCTTACCGGCCTTGAAGTCAGAAATATTGTCGGATTTGTTTATGTATTTACCGAACGTGGTGCCAAGAATCCGGCTATTGACCAATAAGGATATGAGACTTTTTTATACCATATTATTTGTTTGCTCCCTTTCGTCAGCTTTGTTTTCCCAGGTTAAGGATCCATTCCTTTACGGAAGAGCTGAAATGGATAAGGGGCGTTACAGTGATGCCATAGGAATTTTCACTTCGGAGTTAGTATCAGGCAATGGCAGTGCTGATCTTCTGATGAATCTTGGCCAGTGCCATTATCAGGTCCGGGACTATCATTCAGCCATTCATTATTTCCTTCTTGCTGAGAATAAGAAAAAAAATGCTGCCAGCTTCTGGCTGGCTAAATCATATGCCATGGCGGGTGAGAATGATTCAGCATTAGTCTTTTTAAAGGCTAATTTATCATCTGATTACAAAATAGCCGAAAGCACAATTAAACTTGACCCTGATTTCATAAAAATTGAAAATACAAGTGCCTGGAGAGATTTATGGCGCAAGGAATGGTATGACGAGTACGAGAGTCTTCTTGCAGAAATAAATTACATGACTGGTGAAAAAGAATATATTGAAACATTTGACCTTATTGATCAAAATCTGTCAAAATATGCACAACGGCACCAGATCAATGCAGCACGCGGGAAAATTTTCCTGGATATGAAAAACTTCAATTCAGCAGTTACAGCTTATACGAGAGCAATTGAAATCAACGGAACGCAGCCTGAATATTACATTAACAGGTCAAAAGCATATTCAAATCTCCAAAAATATGACCTTGCAGTAAGCGACCTGATAAAAGCCCTTAATCTTGAACCCGATAATTTTCCGCTGTATGTTGAAAGAAGCCATCTTTATGATCTTTCATCGAATTTTGACAGGGCTCTGGATGACATTACTTTTTATATAACTTTTTTCCCTGATGATATTCAGGCAGCGTTTTTCAAAGGGCAGATTTATTATGACCAGGGAAGTTACCTGAAAGCATTGGAATGGTATAATAAATGCCTCTCAGCCGACCAGTCAAAGGCTGAATTTTTTGCTGCCAGGGGCAATGCATATCTTAAAACGAATACCTATAAATTCGCCATTCAGGATTATGGAATGGCACTTGACCTGGATCCGAAAAATCCTGATACGTATCTGAATAGAGGCCTGGCAAGGTTTCAGTACAATGATAAAAAAGGTGCATGTAATGACTGGGAAAAGGCTGCCCGCATGGGTTCTTCAAAGGCTGTCGAAATGCTGAATGACCGTTGCCAGCGATAGTAAATGAATGGACAGCAGAAAAGGACCGGACGGCAGTAAAAACAATGGAACAGCGCAAACTCAATAACGAGATTATCAGAAGGCTCAGATCAGGCAAGCCAGGAATGGTTATTCCTGTTTTGAATCATTTACGTAAGAGTGTTCATGCTTCAGCCTATCTGCCTGAAATTATAAACTTGCTTCATGGGACCAGCAGTGAAGATACCAGGAGGGAAATATCCCTGTTTCTTAGCGATATAAATGATCCTGCTGTAATACCACATATTATTGAAGCACTAAACAATAAAAAGTATAAACCTGAATGGGTTATTATTACCTCAGCATGCTGGCAATCGGGACTTGATTACAGTAATAATCTGGACATTTTTATCAGATTGCTCCTTGAAGAAGATTATTTAACTGCGCTGGAAGCATTCTCAGTTATAGAGCAATCGTTTCACCTGCTTGAAGACAAAGATCTGACTGAATACCGGAAAAAACTTACTGAAGGCCTTAAGAAAGTCGGTAAAGAAAAAGCTCCCCTTGTCCGGGAAATGATTAAAATTATGCTCGGATAATTTTTTGTGCTAATGCTGAGAAGAGAAATACTTCATGAACTGAGCACGTTCGTAAACAACCGGATTCTTAATATTACCATAATTCATATTTCCCCTGAACTGATCAGGACTTGAGAATCCATTTTTAGTCATCCATTCCTCCAGCTCAGCGAGCATTTCACTTATACAACCCAGACCTTTCCTGTATATGATCGAGCAAATCTGGACAGCTGCAGCACCGGCAAGCAGCTGTTTAATGACAGCTTTTCCATCGTGTATACCGGTAGAAGCAGCAATATCAATTTTTTCCACAAAATGAGATGCAATGGCTACCCATCTTAGTGAGTTCCTGATTTCCTCAGGTGTACTTAAAACCTCAGATGAAACTACCTTGCGTTCGTCAATATTTATATCAGGGGAATAAAAACGGTTAAATAAAACAACTGCTGAGATTCCCCTGTTATAAAGCTGATCAATAAGATTAACCGGATTTGTAAAATTTTGACCCAGCTTAAAGATTATGGGTATCTTAATTAGTTTCCTTATATCGGCTGCCAGTTTCAGATAAATTTCTTCATATGTCCGGGCAGCGATGTTTTTCTCGAGAGGAAGAACATAAACATTCAATTCAAGGGCATGGGCACCTGCTTTCTCAATTTGCCGCGAAAAATCAATCCATTCAGTATTTGAAACACAATTAATACTGGCAATTACAGGTATACTTACTGATTTTCTTGCTACTTCAATCAGTTTCAGATACTGTTCAACAGAATTATTCTTTACATAATAATTAAGATAATCTTCAGCCTGCGGATAATCAGTATGTTCAGTCAGATCAATTGCTTCATATTTAATCTGTTCTTCGAACAATGATTTCAGCACTACTGCTCCCGCTCCTGCTTTTTCCAGCTTTTTAATTTTATCAGGATTATCCGTAAGGCCGCTGCTGCTTACAATCAGTGGATTTCTCAATGTGAGCCCTGCATATTTGGTCGTTAAATCTATCATAGTTAAATGTTTTATAGTCTCAGTGACTGGCGCGAAATATTGCGTTCCGGGTTCCGAGTTCCTAGTTCCGAGTTCCTAGTTCCGGGTTCAAAGTTTACAGTTTACAGTTTACAGTTTAGACAGTTTAGATCCCGATATTCATCGGGACAAGGTTTAGAGTTTATACCGTAGGATTAAGTTCTTCAAAATTTCAAGTTTAGTCCCGTTCATTGAAGATTATCGTGCCTACCCTTATCATCGTCGAACCCTCTTCAATTGCAATCCTGTAATCGCCTGACATTCCCATAGATAACTCTTTAAAATAATCCTTACCGGAGAAAAACTCATTTTTGACCTCCTTAAAAATCCTGACCAGGTTCCTGAACTCCTCCCTGATTACAGATTCATTGTCTGTAAAAGTAGCCATCCCCATTAATCCTGCAATCCTTACATTATGTAATTGTACAAATTCCTGTGAACCTAATAAAGATTTCAGTTCAGCTTCAGACAGTCCGAATTTTGTTTCTTCACTGGCAATATGAATCTGGAACAGGCAATCCTGAATTTTATTGATTTTCAAGGATTCATTATTGATTACCCCAAGTAATTTCAGACTATCGATACTCTGGATCAGGCTGACAAAAGTGATTATATTTTTTACCTTATTGGTCTGCAGATGCCCGACCATATGCCACTGAATATCTTTCGGCAGGATTTCGGCTTTTTCTGACAGTTCCTGAACCCGGTTTTCACCGAAAATCCGGTGACCGGTATTATAAGCTTCCAGGATTTGTAACGGTGATTTTGTTTTTGAAACTGCAACAATTATAACAGTGTCCGGAATTTCTTTCTTAAGCCGGGTTATATTTTCTCTAATGTTCATATCCTGTATCAGGAAGATTACATGTTCTATAACAACCGGCTAATATAGCCTCAAAGTTGATGAAGAACAAGTCCGCTGCGCAGTTTAGGTTCAAACCATGTTGTCTTCGGAGGCATGATATTGCCGGTATCGGCAATTTCCATAAGCTGATCCATTGTAACTGCATAAAGTGCAAACGCGACCTTCATTTCTCCGCTGTCGACTCTTTTCTTTAATTCATCCAATCCCCGGATTCCACCAACAAAATCAATTCGTTTTGAATTCCTCAGATCCGTTATATTAAGCACGGGTTCCAGTATCCGTTTTGATAACAAAGTTACATCGAGCTTACTGACCGGATCGCGATTATCAATCTTTTCTGGTTTTGCTGTCAGTGAATACCATTTCTTATCAAGATACATTGAAAAATTTGACATCCGGAAGGGCTTGTATATTTTTTCGCCCTTTTCTTCAACATCAAATGACCTTTTTATCTTCTCAAGGAATTCCACGGGGCTTAATCCATTTAGATCCTTAACCACACGGTTATAATCAATTATCCGCAGCTGATCTGCCGGGAAATGAACAGCAAGAAAGTAATTATATTCTTCCTTCCCGGTATGGTTTGGATTCAAACGCTTTTTCTCATCACCAACAAGAGCTGCAGCAGCTGTTCTGTGATGTCCATCTGCTACATATGTTGCCGGGACATCCGAAGCAAATATATCGACAATCCTCTTTACCACTTTTCTATCTCTTATTATCCAGAAGTGATGGCCGATATCATCAGCTGCAACAAAATCATAATCAGGTTCATTCTGAATTACCGACCTCACAAGTTCATCAATTTCCTTATGCGGGGGATAGGCAAAGAAAACCGGTTCTGCATTAAAACCTGTAATCCTGATATGCTTTTTCCTGTCTTCTTCTTTATCCGGACGGGTCAATTCATGCCGCCTGATATTATTGTTTATATAATCTGAAACACCGGCACATCCTACAAGTCCATACTGGGTTTTACCCCACATAGTCTGCGCATAAACATACAAATATTCCTCTTTATCCTGGACAAGAATGCCTGTACTGATCATCCTGTCAAGATTATCTTTGCCTTTCTTATAAACCTCCGGCGAGTAATGATCAAGGTTTGCAGGCAGATCTATTTCGGGTTTCACCACATGAAGAAATGAATAAGGATTTCCATGAGCTTCCACTCTGGCTTCTTCCGAACTCAATACATCGTAAGGCCTTGAAGCAATCTGTTTTGCATATTCTTTAAGCGGCCTGTACCCTCTGAATGGTTTAAGTATTGCCATCGGAAGAGCCTATTTGTTAACCTGGAAAGTCTTGTCCCCGGTTTTGAAGAACCTTACTATCTGATGGGCAGCTGCAACGCCAGCATTTATGTTTGCTTCCTCAGTCTGGGCTCCCATTTTTTTCGGTGTAAAGAAAAACCTGCCTGTATATTTCTGCTCAAACTCAGCTGCACAATCAGGTATCATATCCGATGCATACCTGAAATCTTTGCGTTCCTCCATAATCTTTAAAAGAGATACTTCATCAATAATCTCTTTACGGGCCGTATTGACAAGTACTGCCCCGGCCGGCATCCTGGACATTAAATCATAATTTATTGAATTGATTGTCTCCTTGTCTGCCGGTATGTGAAGTGATATGTACTGGCAGGTTGAATAAAGGTCTTTCACGTTATCCGCAGGTATAATACCATCTCTTTCTATAACGGATTTCTTTATAAATGGATCGAATGCGTATACTTTCATACCAAAACCCTGTGCAATTTTGGACACACGTTTTCCAACATTACCATATGCATGAATCCCAAGACTTTTATCCAACAGTTCAGTTCCTGAAGATCCATTAAAATTGTTCCTTGCAACATAAATCATCATGCCTACAGCAAGTTCTGCAACTGCATTTGCATTCTGTCCGGGAGTATTCATGGCAACGATGCCCTTCTCGGTCGCAGCAGCAAGGTCTATGTTATCATAACCTGCACCGGCCCTGACAATTATCCTGAGGTTTTTCGCATTCTGAATTACCTGCCGGCTGGCAATGTCACTGCGAATGATAAGTGCATCAACCTCTGCGACGGCATTAACCAGCTCAGAAGGATCTTTATACTTTTCAAAAAGGACCAGTTCAAATCCTGCATCTTCAACTATCTTTCTTATGCTTTTAACTGCAACCGGTGCAAATGGTTTCTCAGTGGCAACTAATACTTTGGTCATAATATTAAGTTTAATAACGATTTATTAATTGAAATGTCAAATACGCAATTAATTCTTCTTCTCAAATTCCTTCATGGCTTCTATAAGTGCAAGAACACTTTCCTTCGGCATCGCATTGTATATAGAAGCCCTGAATCCGCCTACTGAACGGTGTCCTTTAACGCCAACCAGTCCTTTTGAGGATGCAAATTCCTGGAAGGCAGTTTCAAGCTCTTTATACTCATCCTTCATTACAAAACAGACATTCATAATTGAACGATGCGCCGGATTTGTGACCGTTCCCTTAAACAACTTATTTCTTTCTATTTCATTATAAAGCAATCCGGCTTTTTCTTCATTCATCTTCTGCATCACTTCCAATCCTCCAAGGTTTTTCAGCCATTTAAGAGTCTGCAGACACGAATATATATTAATAACAGGAGGTGTATTATAAAGCGATTCATTTTCAACATGAATTTTATAATTAAGCATGGATGGAATAGGACGGCTTACCTTCCCCAGAATTTCAGGTTTAATAATAACAAGCGTTACGCCAGCCGGACCAAGGTTCTTTTGCGCTCCCGCATAAATAAGGCTGTATTTCGAGATATCTACGGGACGACTGAGAATATCGGACGACATATCGGCGACCAAAGGAACCGCAACATCCAGGTCAGTTTTTATTTCAGTCCCGAATATTGTATTATTAGTGGTAATATGAAAATAATCGGCATCTCCGGGGACAGAATAATTTTCAGGCAGATAAGTGAAATTCTTATCTTTTGAAGAGGCTACAACAACCACCTCACCAAACATTTCAGCTTCCTTGATAGCTTTGGATGCCCATGAACCAGTATTAAGATATGCTGCTTTATGGTTCAGCAAATTATATGGAACCATTGAAAATTGCAGGCTGGCGCCTCCGCCAAGGAACAAAATGCTATATCCATCGGGTATATAGAGCAATTCCTTCAGCAGGTCATTGGTATCTTTTAAAATTGTGGTAAAATCCTTGCCGCGATGGGAAACTGACATTATTGAAAGGCCTGTACCGTCTAAATCAAGAACTGCTTTTGCAGTTTGTTCCAATGTAAATTGCGGAAGTACGGAAGGTCCCGGATTAAAATTGTGCTTCTTCATGGTTAATAATATTTAAGTTCAGTAAAATTCTGAAAAAATATCAATCTCTCAGCAAGGTGTTTATAAATTCTTAAAAACTTTCAACATCTCAGGGATGGAGGACTGTGAGGTAATCATTTTCAAATACAGGGATCAGGGACGTCATGTCAAATGTATGACAGTACTCAATAACATCATCCAGTTTATTTTTCTTCAGGCGATGTCTTTGGGCGGCTTTATCAATATAACTCAGAAGATCTTCCTTTGCCATGCAGTAAAGATCAATTGAAGCGAGAGCTGAATCACAAATGGTATAATAATCAGGACATTTCAAAATACGCTCTGCCAGAGCTCCCGCAAATAAGGTATCCTCAAGATTGAATTTATTCTTCCATGCGGCACATAGAATGATAATATCCCTTTTCTGGTTGATTAACCAGTCTGCAAGTGCAGTGAAATTAAGATAAGCTCCAATAACTATCCGGGCACAGTCCCTGGCTTCATGGATGGCCTGGGTTCCATTCGTCGTACTGTATACTATTTGACGCCCGGAAACCCTCTCCCTTGTGAAATTAAAAGGGGAATTGCCGAAATCTGCAAAAGGCTGGACAAGTCCATCCCTTTCTGCAGCAACAGGATACCCTTTTAATTTGTATTCCTCAGCTTCCTGAAGAGTTTCAACCGGGATTATCCTGCTGACACCGTTCATAAATGCTGTAACAATGGCCGAAGTGGCACGCAGGATATCAACAACAACGGCTATTGCTTCAGGGTTTTTAAATTCCCTGAAAAGAGCCGGTGAAAAGCATACCTCTATCTTCTTTTGAGGCTCGTTATTTTTTATAGAATGGTGGAGAGACGACAACTGCTTTCAATTTTTTGTTCCTGATTTCTATCAGGATTTCAGTTCCAGGCACTGTCATTGATGTCTTGATGTATCCCATGCCGATTCCTGCATTAATTACCGGAGACATGGTTCCGGATGTGACTTCACCGATCCGGTTTCCGTTACTATCAACGATCGGATAATGCTGCCTTGGTATTCCTCTTTCAATCATCCTGAAACCTGTCAGCTTCCTGGTCACGCCTTCCTGTTTTTGCCTGAAAAGAATTTCCCTGTCGATAAAATTCTTACCCTCGGCAAATTTTGTAATCCATCCAAGCCCTGCTTCAATCGGAGAAGTGGTGTCATCAATATCACTCCCATAAAGGCAATATCCCATTTCCAGTCTCAATGTATCTCTCGCTGCCAGGCCAATAGGTTTGATACCATATTCCATCCCTGATTCCATGACCTTTTTCCAGACTGATTCAGCGTACCTGTTTGGGAAACAGAGCTCAAATCCTCCCGATCCTGTATATCCTGTTGCACTGATTATTACATCGGGTATACCGGCAAATTCAGCTGTGCGGAAAGTATAATATTTAATTTCCGATAGATTTTCAGATGTAAATGGCTGTAAGGTATTTATAGCTGCAGGTCCCTGAACCGCAAGCTGTGAGATTGAATCTGAGGCATTCTCCAGTTTCGCACTTTCCTTATTCTGACTATTGATCCAGTCCCAGTCTTTCTGAATATTGGCAGCATTAACAATCAGCAGGTACCTGTCCCGACTCATCCGGTAAACCAGCAGATCATCAACAATACCTCCTTTCCCGTTTGGAAAACATGAATACTGAACCCTGCCATCATATAAGGTGTTGATATCGTTTGTTGTAACTTTCTGTAAAAACTGAACTGCAGAAGAGCCTGTCACCCATATCTCTCCCATATGCGATACATCAAAAACGCCTACTGCATTTCTGACGGTCAGGTGTTCATCAATTATACCAGTGTATTCAACCGGCATATAGAATCCGGCAAATGGAATTATTTTAGCCCCTGCCTGTTTATGAATTTCAAATAACGCTGTCTGTTTCATTATGGGAAATTACATACTCAGGATCTTAAATTCAACGCGGCGGTTTTTAGCTCTTCCTTCCGGGGTGTCATTTGGCGCCACAGGCTGTGAGAAAGCATATCCTTTAGAATCAAGCCTGGACGGATCCACTCCTCTTTCAACAAGATATCTGACAACCGATTCTGCACGAGCCTGTGATAAGTTGGTATTAAGTTTTAATGAACCCACATTATCAGTATGCCCGGAGATTTCCATTCTTACTGTAGAATTACTATCCAGGAATTTCAATACCTGTTCAAGCTGCGGATATGACTCAGGTTTCAAAGTTGCCTTGTTCGTCTCAAAGAAGATATTTTCAAGCACGACCTTGGTTCCGACCTCAACTTTTTCCAGGCTGAAATCCCGCCTGATTGGTTCTTCAGGTTGTTCCCCGGTAATATCGACCATATCAAGGAAGAAAAGATAACCCTTTGCATTGATTTCGACGCCATAAGCTTTGCCTTCGGGTAATCTGGCGGTATATGATCCGCTATCATTACTCAGTGTGGTCGCAACCACCTTGCTCTGATCAACGTCTATGAACTCAATCTGGGCCATAACTCCATCTTTGGAGACGCCATCCATTACCTTACCTGTCAAAATAAATGTTGTATCTATAGTGATCACTCCAGGAGAGGTTAAGAATCCTCTCCTGGTTGTATCAAGTATCCCTGCAATAAGTACATCCTCAGTTGTCATAATAAATTCTTTCTCAGCCCCCAGGTAAAGAATCCTGAAAATATCACGTCCTCCCAATGTTCCCATCCTGTTTGCAGAATAATAAGCGTATTTACCAACCGGAGTAACAGTATAAAACACATCATCATCAGGTGTATTTATCGGGTATCCGATGTTTACGGCAGGTGACCATTCCCCCAGATCATTCTTGTCGGATCTGAATACATCATAACCTCCAATGGAATTATGGCCTCTTGAGCTGAAATATAAAGTATTTCCATCAGGAGAGATACTGACACACTCCTCATCAAAAGGTGTATTAATCTTACTTCCTATGTTTACAGGCTTATTCCATTTCCCCTGCGAATTTTTTGTTGCGAAAAAAATATCCCTGCCTCCCAAAGACACTTTAGGATTTGAGGATACAAAATAGAAAACCTTCTGATCAGGACTGAAACTCACGCTGGTTTCGCGGTATTTTGTGTTAAAACGACCGCTCAATGGTTTTGGAGGAGTCCAGGCACCCTTTTTCATTTTGCTTTCATATATGTTTCCCGCATCCTTAAGACCTCTGTAGACGTATAGCCGGCTTCCATAACCAGTTACAGCAAGTGCCGCATTATTATGATTTTTTAAATTAACTTTTTTGCCCAGGTTCCGTGCTTTTGTCCATTCTGTATCCTTTCTTAGTGACATATAAATACCCTCATAATACTTGTTGTCATAATCACTCCTTCTGGCTTTTTCGTCATGCACCCTCCTGGATGTGAAGTACATCACTGAATCTCCTGAAGCAAAAACTGAATTGTAATCATCTGCATCACTGTTTATATTTTCTCCAAGGTTACTGATAATGACCCTTAAAGGCTTTGTAACCATAGCTTTTCCGTTCTCGCATTCCTGGATCATGCGTTTAATCCCTGGAGATTCCCGTGCAAAAAGCTTTGGAGAAAGTGTTGAAAGGTGTTTATTATATTCTTCAATTGCCCTGTCAAATTCCAGTGTCAGGTGGTAGGCTCTTGCAAGGACATAATGGATATCAGTGCTGATCTGGTTGTTAGCAATATAGGCTTTCCTTAGATAATTAATCGATTCATACTTATCATCTGCAAAAAGGTAACATATCCCTATTTTATAGTTAAGTTCAGGATTTTCACTGTTATATTTATTTGCAAAAAGGTAATGCTGCCTGGCCTCACGATAAGTACCGGGACCTGCCTTAAAAAGTTTATCACCATCCTGTATGCTTTTCCATGCCTCCTTCAGGCCAGTCTCATTCTCTGTTTTAAACTCACTTTTTACCACCTTTATATACTGCTGGGAATAGGTCATCAACGGTATCAGCAGTAAAAGAGCAGCAAATTTTAAAGACTTTATGATTGACCTCATTTTTAGATATAGTTTTATCTGTTTTTATTTACATTCTTTCATGTATTGATCTGCTTCGGTAACTCCGAGATCACCTGCTGTTTTCCAATCCTGGCATGCCCCATTAATGTCTCCCAGTAATTCCCTGACAAATCCCCGGTTCAGGTAGGCATAACCAAACGACTGGTCATCCAATATTACCTGGTCAAAAGTAATTGCGGATTCATCCAGTTTATTAAGTTTTGCAAGTGTCCCCCCCATATTATTCAGTGCAGGGCTGTAATTGCTCTTTATGGAGATCACTTTGCTGAAATCTGCCAGTGCTCCCTCATAATCACCAAGCTGGAACTTTGCACTGCCCCTGTTATTATAAGCCATATAATAATTAGAATCAAGTCTGACAGCAACTGTATAATCATCAATCGCTCCCTGGAAATCGCCAAGCATTTTTTTCACACTGCCCATATTATTGAAAGCTATCGGAAAATCAGGATTATAATTAACAGCTTGCCGGTATTCAAAAACAGCTCCCTGGTAATCCCCGAGCAAACGTTTGGCGGTCCCCCTATCATGATAAGCCAGGGCATAGTTTTGCTTAAGTTCAATTGCACTGGTAAAATCAATGATTGCGCCAGTATAGTCACCTGAAATAAGTTTATACAGCCCTCGGTAATAATAAACAAAATACTCTTTGAATCCTTTAGCTATTGCACGATCGAAATCCTCCAGAACAGCCGGATCAGGCTCATCACGCAAATTTGCATAACCACGGTAGAAATGCGCCTCGCCGAGATTCATATCCAGCTTTATCGCCATTGTAAAATCCTGTATGGCTTCAGGCAATTTCCGAAGTTCAAGGTTGGTTTTTCCTCTCATCAGGTATGCCGGAGCAAATTCCGGATTGAGATCAAGGGCTGTTGAAAAATATTCCAATGCAACCCAATAGTTTTCCTCATTAATACTTTCAATCCCCCTGTTGTACGCAACTTTTGCCTCATTCTTATTCTTCAGGGGTACACCTGAACCTTGTTGTTCCTGCGCATTTATGAATAAAGGCAGGAATGAGACCAATAATGCCAGATTAAAAAATCTTTTCATAATTATTTTTTTACAAAAAGCATTGTAATATACGGAATTACCTGAAAATGGTTTAACATGGACAGGAATTTTTATTAAAAGTAAAAAAAATCAATTATTTTTA